>JAZQBQ010000020.1:0-3629 GCA_045545755.1 Congzhengia sp.
CTGTTAGAATTGATACTACTAAATCTACAGTTAAATTTATGTTGTTTAAATCTAATGATGAGGAAAATGAAAAATTTATTTCGTCATTAAATGTTTATCGCTTGGCTTTGCCTCAGACATCTACTGAAGAAATGAAACAAAAGATTTCTGAGTTGGATAACCGTATTGCAGAAATAGATGAAATCATTGTTTCCCATGCTTGTTATATTAAGAGTATAAAGCAAGCAATTAAAAATGTTGAAAAGGAAATTGAATTTGAAACTTATACTACCGGTATGTCGGATGAAAATTTATCACCTGATAGCAAGAAATCCGTCACCGTTGCATATTTCAAAGGATATATTGGGGCAGAAAATCTTGATAAGCTAAAACAGACAGCAGAAAAAAATGCATGGGGAATTCTTGTAGAAGAACCAAGCACAGAAGATAATGTTCCCACTAAGCTTAAAAACAATAAATTTGTGAGTCTGATTTATCCTTTAACCGACTTTTTGGGAACTGTTCCCGGATATTTTGAGTATGACATTTCGGGTTGGTTTTTAGCTTTTATACTGATATTTTTTGGAATTATTTTCGGTGATGGCGGATACGGACTGCTTATCTGTGCTGTTGCGGCAATCCCGATTATTAAATCGCTTATTGCTAAAAAGCAGATTTCGCCCATGTTTTTGCTTGTGGGACTATTCGGTCTCTCAACTGTTCTGTGGGGGACACTTACCTGTACTTGGTTTGGCCTTTCACCGGAGCAGTTACCCGAATGGCTAAAGAGTTTATCCATACCGGTGATTTCAAATGTCTATACCGATAAGATATGGTATCCATTCTGGACAAACGGCACAGCAGGGCTCACTACAGCTCAAAATCTACAGATATTATGTTTTGTTTTCGCCCTTGTTCAGCTGACTGTAGCTCATATTAAATGTGCTATAACAAACAGAAAGTCCCTTAAAGTGATTAGCGACATCGGTTCTGCAATTGAACTTATTGGTATGTTCTATTTGGTGCTCAGTTTTGTAGTAAATGGTGAGGTTTTCAGTTTTGCTTTGGTAATAGGCGGCGTTCCTGTGGGAACTATGGCTATTGCCTTTGTCGCTATAGGATTTGTTTTAAGCTTTGTATTTGCAAACTATGAAGGAAGCATTATTAAATCTATACTCGCAAGTCTCACCAATATTGTTTCGGTTTTGCTTGGTATATTTAATCTTTTCAGTGATATTGTTTCCTATATACGCCTTTGGGCTGTTGGTCTTGCGGGTGCAGCAATATCGGCAACTGTAAACGAGCTTGCGGGACCGTTATTTGGCAACTTTATGTTTATGATACTTGCCATTGTTATTTTGGTGTTTGGTCATGGACTAAATATGATATTGAATATATTGTCGGTTGTCGTTCATGGAATTAGACTTAACACATTAGAATTTTCATCCCACTTAGGCATGGCTTGGAGTGGATTTAAATTCAAACCCTTTGAAGAAAAAATTGATTAAAAGGAGAATTATTATGAATTTTGGATTATTAGGTACAGCATTGGTTATGGGTATTGCCGCAATCGGCTCAGCAATTGGTATTGGTATTGCAGGTCAAGCCTCTATTGGAGCATGGAAGAAATGTTATATGGTAAATAAAGCAGCTCCGTTTATTCTTACAGTTTTTGCAGGTGCACCTTTAACACAGACTATTTATGGTTTTCTTTTAATGCAGCAAATGAAGGCATCCCCTACTGACCCTGCTTTTTTGCTCGGTCTTGGAATCGCATCCGGTTTGGCAATGGCATTTTCTGCCGTTGCTCAGGGTAAGGCAGGTGCCGCAGGTGCAGATGCTTTAGCTGAAACTGGAAAAGGATTTTCACAGTATATCACCGTTGTCGGTCTTTGTGAAACAGTTGCGTTATTTGCACTTGTTTTCAGTATGGTAGCATTAGGATAATATGAGAAAACAATGGATTAGAGCATCTACAACACATATTATATTATTAAGCTTTTTAATAGCAATATTGATAGGTGCATTATTGCTATCGCTTCCCATAAGTTCAGCTGATGGAAAGGCAAAGCCTTTCCTGGATGCACTTTTCACTGCAACAACTTCCACGTGTGTGACCGGATTGGTAGTAACACCGACTGTTTCTTCCTGGAGTATTTTCGGACAGGCTGTTATTTTGATATTAATTCAGATAGGCGGTCTTGGCGTTATAACAATTATGTCGGGACTTATGATACTTCTGCACAAGAAAATGGGTATTGGTGATCGACTGCTTTTGCAAGATGCGTTTAATCTGAATTCTCTTTCAGGACTTGTTCGTTTTGTTAAGAAGGTTGTCGGCGGAACATTTATCATAGAAGGTATAGGTGCTCTTCTTTATATGATGGTATTTGTACCTCGATTCGGTGCAAAAGGAGTATGGATATCGGTATTTACATCAATATCCGCTTTTTGTAATGCCGGCATTGACATAATTGCCGAAAACAGTCTTTGTGATTATGCACTTAATCCCATAATCAACATAGTTACCAGCAGTTTGATAATCTTAGGAGGCATCGGTTATATTGTTTGGTGGGATGTGCTTAGGGTGCTGAGATTACGAAGAACTAAGAAAGTCAGATTTTTCAGAGATCTTACATTGCACAGCAAAATTGCAGTTACTGCAACTTTAACTTTAATTTTAACTGGTGCTGTTTTGATTTTTGCCTTTGAATACAACAATCCACAAACGATTAAGGACTATACACTGCTGCAAAAAATAGAGGTATCGTTGTTTCAATCGGTTACAACAAGAACAGCAGGCTTTGCAACTGTGCCACAAGAAAATCTCACTAATGCATCAGCCTTCGTTTGCTTACTTTTGATGTTTATCGGTGGTTCACCTGTTGGAACGGCCGGTGGTATAAAAACAGTAACTTTTGCAGTACTTGTAGCATCGGCATTCGCTTCTGTCCGGAATAAAGAAAATACAGAGGCGTTCGGCAGACAACTTACAAAACAGGCGGTCAGCAAAGCTGTTGCTGTTACGTGTATGTCTTTTATTATTATGTTCACTTCAACCGTTTTTCTTTCTGCCGTAACAGAAGCAAACGCATTGGATATAATTTACGAAACTGTTAGTGCAACTGCAACAGTAGGACTTACAAGAAATTTTACGGCTTCACTTGGTAGTATCGGGAAATTTATTATTATTGTAACGATGTATCTTGGCAGAGTAGGTCCCATTTCGTTAGCTGTTGCATTTAAGCGAAGCAAAGATAATCAAAACATTATAAGAAACCCAATCGAAGAAATTAGTGTTGGGTAGAGAGGAAAATTTCTATGAGTATCCATAAAACATATGCAGTGTTAGGTCTTGGCAGATACGGAAAAGCAGTTGCAGAAGAGCTTGTGAAGAGTGGTGCCGAAGTATTGGCTGTAGATATTGATCAAAACAATGTAACAACGCTATTGAAACAATTCCTGTTTGTAAATGTGCAGATATTACCGAGCCGGAAACGATAAAAAGACTTGGAATATCCAACATTGATGTTGTAATTGTTGCTATGGCAAATAATCTTGAAGCAAGCGTTATGGCAGTTATGCTTTGCAAAGAAGCAGGTGTTTCGACTGTTATAGCCAAATGCAGCAATGAAATGCACCAAAAGATA
>JAZQBQ010000021.1:0-11591 GCA_045545755.1 Congzhengia sp.
GGTTAACGTGAAAATTCCTTTCACGTTATTGCCTCCGGCGGATTTAATTGCCCGTGCAAAATTTTCTTCGCATTGCTCGAAAAACGCACATGGGCGTAAAAATCTCTTATCTTTCCTTGCCATACAGATAAGAGAATTTTAATTACTGTTTGTGCCGACGTATGGCGGTGGAATGGAGATTTTTATGAAAAGATTTTTAGTTATTTTTCTTACATTGCTGATAGCCTTGTCTGCCACAGCATTTGCAGTAAGCGCACCGAAACTGCCCGAGCCTTTGCACAAGGTATACAGCGCTGACGGACGAATTGCTCTGGTGTCTCAGGCTCGCGCGCAAGAATACATTGCCTCGGGCTGGTATGACGAGCCTGTGGTAACAATTTATAAATCAAACGGCGAAACAAGCGTAGTTTATATGAGTGACCACGAGCTACACCTTGCCAACGGCTGGTATCTGTCCCCTGCTGATTTTCCCAAAAAAAGCAAGGCGGTGGCACTTACCTTCGATGACGGTCCCAGCAAATATACCAATCAAATCCTTGATTGCTTAGAATCTTACGGTGCTAAGGCTACGTTTTTTGTGGTGGGCACTAATGTAAACCGCTATCCCGATATTTTGCGCAAAGCTCACTCTTTAGGTATGGAAATCGGAAACCACACAGTAAACCACCCAAATCTTAAGAATTTATCGGCAGCTGCTGTTGCATCAGAAATTAATACAAATGCTACATACGTAGAAAATGCCACAGGTGTAAGACCGACTATTGTCCGTCCGCCCTACGGCAGCTATTCACAATCAACACTTTCTGCAGCAGGCAAGCCCTTTATCCTCTGGTCAATCGACACACTCGACTGGAAAACAAGAAACGCTGACAAAACAGTATCCGCCGTGCTTTCCAAGGTAAAAGACGGCGATATAATACTTATGCACGACCTATATGGTCCTACTGCTGACGCTACGGAGCGCATTGTGCCCGCACTCATTGATATGGGCTTTGATTTAGTGACAGTATCAGAGCTTGCAAGCCGCAAAGGAGTCACAATGAGTGTCAAAGGCTACAGCTCTTTTAAATAAAATTTAAAGTTTCCTTAATACTATGTTAATAATAGTATTGTATAATGTATTTTGTGAAATAATTACGATAGGAGGGATATGCCGTGAAAAAAGCATCCAATAAAAAAAGAATAGTAGCAATAATACTGCTGGTGGTACTGGCTATAGGCTCAGTAATGCTGGGTATTGAGTACGGCAAGCTCTCTTATATGACATCTTTAGGCAGCGCCGAGAAAATTTTGGATGAGCCTCCCGCACGAGGCAAGGTAAACATTCTCCTCTTGGGAGTAGATGAAGAAGGCGTGCGTGCCGACACCATTATGGTGGTTTCTGTTGACAATGTGAATAAGTCAATAAAGCTTTTGTCCATTCCCAGAGATACACGTGTGACCTTAAACACAGGCAAAAAGATTAAGATAAATGCCTGTCTTGGTTACGAATCACGTGAAACAATGATGATAAGTGCTATCCGTGCAATTACAGGAATGCCCATTCACCACTACTGCGAGATAGATTTTGACGGCTTTATTGAAATTATAGATATCCTAGACGGCGTAGATTATGACGTCCCCTACGATATGGACTATGACGACCCCGTACAGGATTTGCACATACACTTAAAGGCAGGTCCTCAGCACTTAGACGGACAGGCCGCTCACGATTTTGTGCGATTCCGTCACAACAATCGAGGTTCTGACGTGTACGCTCCAGGAGAATACGCTTTGGGCGATATAGGCAGAATTTCTGCTCAGCAGAACTTTATAAAAGAACTTTTCCGCCAAAAGATGCAGCCCCAGTACCTGTTAAAGATTACAGAGCTGTTAGACGCAGGCTATAAATATGTAAAGACCGACTTTTCTATTGCTACTGCGTTGAAGCTTATAAGCATTATAAAGTCTGCCGAAACAACAGATATGGAAACCTTCACACTCCCCGGCGAGGGACAATATATAAATAACGTTTCATACTATCTGTACTTCCCTGCCGAAACACGTGAGCTGGTTCGCACAGAATTTGGCTATGAAGACGGCAAAATCATAGATTCTCAAACCACAGCGGAGGTGGAACAGTAAAATGAACTTCAAGAAATTCCTTTTGTCCTTAGTTGCGACGCTCCTGATTGTGGCTGTTGTGTTTTTTGGAATTAACTTCTTTACTGCAACAGGCGGTTTTGACGGAATTTTGGACAAGGTATCAGACGACACAACAAATATTTTAGTCGTAGGCGTAGACAAGGACGGAACAAGAGCCGACACGATTATGATTATTTCGGCTACCCCAAAGGATAAGACTATAAATCTTTTGTCCGTTCCCCGTGACACAAGAATAAAATACGACGACAAGCGACACGGCAAAATCAATGCCTGCTTAGGAAAAGACAATGGCGAGCAGTTACTCATTGACAATGTAAAGGAATTGACAGGGCTGCCTATTCACAGCTTTTGTAAGGTAAGCTTTGACGGCGTTACTAATATTATCGACATTTTAGGCGGCGTTGAGTACGACGTGCCTATTGATATGGATTACGATGACCCCGCTCAGGATTTGTCAATTCACTTAAAGGCAGGACTCCAGACCTTAGACGGAGATCAGTCAATCGGACTTTTGCGTTTCCGTTCGGGATACGCCAGTGCAGATTTAGGCAGAATTGCCACCCAGCAGGACTTTATAAAGGAAGCGGCAAAGCAGAAATTAAATATAAAATACATATTTAAAATTCCCTCTGTTATGAGTGAAATCAGCAACAGCTTAGACACAGATATGTCCCCTATGGAAATTATCAAGCTTGCTTGGAAATTCCGTGACGGCGACAAGGTGAAGTTTGAATCATATATGCTGCCTGGTCAGGCAAAAACCATCGGCGGTGCTGCATATTACGTTGCAGACGAAGACGCAGCTCAGCAGATAGAAATGATGTTTGAAACTGTTCCCACCGATGAGGAGGGAAATCTTGACGAAACTTTAAGTGACAAAGTCATTGACTAATTAAAAGAATTATCGTATAATTAATATATACTTTAAAAGGAGGTGTCAGGTATGGCATACGTTATTAAGGAAGATTGCATCAGCTGTGGTGCTTGTGCTTCTCAATGCCCTGTTGAATGTATTTCAGAAGGTTCTCCTTACGTTATTGACGCTGATGTTTGCATCAGCTGTGGTAACTGTGCAGAGGTTTGTCCTGTAGACGCTCCTGTAGAAGAATAATTTCTGGGCGGTAAAAAGAGCACAGAACATCAAAAGTGAATTATTTACTTCTTATTTTTAAGTAGAAAGCACTCTTTTCGAGTGCTTTTTATTTTATACTTTTGATTATGAACGACCGTCGCCTCTCGCTGTATACACATACAGCTTCGGACTCCATTCGTCCATTCTGCACCCCTTTTCCTCGCCCAAGGGCGGCACAAGAGCAAAGAACATCAAAAGTGAATTATTTACTTCTTATTTTTAAGTAGAAAGCACTCTTTTCGAGTGCTTTTTATTTTTTGCCTTTGGCATATTTTTGTTCCTTTGGTATTATAATAAACTACAGGAGGATAAAATTATGGAATTTGTACAGGGACAAGTATTTAATATGGAAAAGCTGACTCAACACATTAAAAACTCAAAAGAAAAAAAACAGCAGAGGATGCTGTCAATGAAAATATCTGAAGATTTTAACAATGCCGCCGATGAGTGCGCTGCCTTAAATTACCGCATAGAATACAACAATGACCGTGACTTATTAGAGGCGGATATCTATCGGCTAAAGGCTGCAGAAATTATGCGAAATTACCACATAAAAGCTGCAAAACAGCACTACAACAGCCAGCAGGGAGGACAGCTATGAATACATCAATTTTAATCGCAGGAGGGGTTGCCCTCGTTATAATATTCTTTCTCGTTTGTTTGTTTTTAAAGCCTCTGCGCGCCCTTTTTGCCCTTATTTTTAATACTTTGGCAGGCTGGGCGGGGCTTTACATATTTAACTTTTTATTTGCATCAATGGGATTGGCAATCGGCATAAACATAGTATCTGCAACAACAGTGGGAATTCTGGGAATACCGGGGCTGACATTGCTGATTGTTTTGAAATTTATTTATAAGTAAAAAATGTAAATCTGAATAAAATAAAGAAAAGAGGATTTAGAACTGATAGTATTCGCCTTTTCGCACTAAGCGCATCTATATTGTAGCTCATATTAAAGCAACACCTGATTTTTGTTTTACAATATAATACTCCCATTGTTATTTTAAGCACAAAGAGGCTGTAGCAAAATGAAATCATTTTGCTGCAGCCTCTTTTCATTGCTCATTTAATATATTTCTCTGAAACCATCTCTTTTAATATTCCAAAGGGTCATAATTTTCAACCATTCCCTTTAGTGTTTCGATTTTTTGTGTATCTGACATCTTTTCGTCATTTAAAATAGGCTCAATTTTCTGCAAAAGCAAGTTTTCGTAAAAATCCTCTGAAACAATAGGTATTTCCCGCATATGCTTGCTCAAAAAATACGGCAGTATCCTGTCCTCAATAAAATTGTACATCTTTGCAAAAAAACGTTTCATATGTCGTCCTCCTGAAATTAAAAAAGGTGTGCGGCCAGAGCCGCACACCCGAAAACGCACAACTCCGTTTGCTGCTACACAAAGTTTCCTAAACTAAACGAGTATGAAAACACAGAGTATGCGTTTTTAACAAAAGTAAAAACGGATACCCGCTTAGTCTAGTATTAACTTTGTGTAGCATATTTATTTTATCACATTGTATTAAAAAATACAACTTTTATTTTAAGGCTGAGGAAAAAAGGATGCAGATAGATAATATCAATCAAAAAGGAACACCAATCGGTGTTCCTTTATTTTTTGTATTTAACAGTTTGATTTTGCTGTATTGATTGAGGAAATAAGAATTTTTCTTATTTTACCACAGTCATTTTTAAGCCTTTTATAATTGTCGTCTGTTATTATATTTGTTTTGTTAAAAAGCTTTAGCCAATACTCTGTTTCATAACTTTCTTTTAAAGCAATTTGCATTTTAGATATAAAGTCTGCTCTGCTATGGGCATAGTTTGCTTCGTGAATATTGGCACCAATACTTGTTCCGCTTCTGATTATTTGATTTGTAAGTACCGATTTTCCTTTAATTGAATCACATAAGTTGACAATCTCTACTGAAAAATCCATCGACAAATCTATAAGTATATTATTTGTCATTTGTATCTCCCTAAATGAAATGAACTTCGTTCTTGAAATGACAAAGCATTGCTTTGTCTTGAAATAGGCTCTCGTTGTTCGCCCATGAAATAAAATTTGCCTTTAAAAAAGATGCACCACAATATAATTTGTGGTGCATTTCATGTTTTAACATTTCAATCGCCTTGGGCGAATTTCAATTGCCGAAGGCAAATTTCATTGCAAATAATTTGCACACAAATTATTTGCAAGCCTCTTCAATGGCAACTGCAACAGCAACTGTCATACCAACCATGGGGTTGTTACCTGCGCCAATTAAACCCATCATTTCAACGTGAGCAGGAACTGAAGGTGAACCTGCAAACTGTGCATCACTATGCATTCTGCCCATTGTGTCTGTCATACCGTAAGAAGCGGGGCCTGCTGCCATGTTGTCGGGATGGAGTGTACGACCTGAACCGCCACCTGGTGCAACTGGGAAGTATTTCTTGCCCTGTTCGATACATTCTTTCTTATATGTACCTGCAACGGGATGCTGGAAACGTGTGGGGTTTGTAGAGTTACCTGTGATAGATACGTCAACACCCTCTAAGTGCATAATAGCTACGCCTTCACGAACATCGTCTGAACCGTAGCAACGAACCTTTGCACGCTCGCCGTTAGAATAAGCTGTTTCTTTAACAACCTTAACTTCGCCTGTGTGGTAGTCAAACTGTGTCTGAACATATGTAAAGCCGTTGATACGAGAGATAATCTGTGCTGCGTCCTTACCTAAGCCGTTTAAGATAACACGGAGGTCTTCTTTACGAGCTTTATTAGCGCTGCGTGCTAAACCGATAGCACCTTCAGCAGCTGCGAATGATTCGTGACCTGCTAAGAATGCGAAGCACTTTGTTTCTTCACGGAGTAACATAGCGCCTAAGTTACCGTGGCCGATACCTACTTTTCTGTCGTCAGCAACAGAACCGGGGATACAGAATGACTGTAAACCAAGACCGATTTTTTCTGCAGCGTCAGCGGCCTTAGTGCAGCCGTCTTTAATTGCGATAGCAGCGCCTACAATGTAAGCCCAGCAAGCGTTTTCAAAGCAGATAGGCTGAATTGATTTTACTAAATTATATACGTCGATACCTTTATCGTCGCAGATTTTCTTTGCTTCTTCGATAGATGAAATGCCGTGTTTCGCTAACTCTGCATTTATCTGGTCGATTCTTCTTTCATAACTTTCAAATAATGCCATCTTACTACACCTCCTGATTATTCATGACGGGGATCGAGCAGTTTAGCTGCGTCGTCCACTCTGCCGTACTGGCCGCTTGCTTTAGCCAAAGCTTCGTTTGCGTCCATACCTTTAGCAATCATTTCCATCATTTTGCCGAGGTGTACGAATTTGTAACCAATGATTTCGTTGTTGTCATCTACTGCAATCTTTGTGATGTAGCCTTCAGCAAGTTCTAAGTATCTGGGGCCTTTTTCACGTGTAGCGTATGTAGTACCAACCTGTGAGCGTAAGCCTTTACCTAAATCCTCAAGACCTGCACCGATGGGAAGACCATCTTCTGAGAAAGCTGTCTGTGTACGACCATAAACAATCTGTAAGAATAATTCTCTCATAGCTGTGTTGATAGCGTCACAAACTAAGTCTGTGTTCATAGCCTCTAAAATTGTCTTGCCAACCAAGATTTCAGAAGCCATAGCAGCAGAGTGTGTCATACCTGAGCAACCTACTGTTTCTACTAATGCTTCTTCGATGATACCTTCTTTAACATTTAAGGTAAGCTTACATGTTCCCTGCTGGGGAGCACACCAACCGATACCGTGTGTTAAACCGGAGATTTCTTTGATTTCTTTTACCTGTGTCCATCTGCCTTCCTGAGGAATAGGCGCAGGACCGTGATATGCGCCTTTAGCAAGAGGACACATATGTTCTACTTCAGCTGAATATTTCATTCTATTCTGCTCCTTTCAAGTATTTATTTTAATTTTAATAAATTACCAAATTTCGCCTTATAAATTTTACCACAATGTCAAGGTTTTGTCAAACAATATGGGGAATTTTAAGTTATTTAAGCAGATTTTCTGCCAAAATTTTAAATTCTTCAATGTTTTCGTCTTTCATCGTGCTCTTAATTGTAACTGTGGGCTCTACGATTTCGATGTCTTTCATCTGTTCAATTATTGCTTTCATTGTCTTGGCAGCAGTGGGACCCCACGAGCCGTTTTCAACAAGGGCAACTCTTCTTTTTTGGTAGTTTTTCGCCTTTAAGTGATGCAGGAATTCCTCCATAAAGGGGAACACGCCTGCGTCGTAGCTTGATGCAGCAAACACTACCTTATCATATCTGAAAGCGTCCTCTAACGCTTCTGCCATATCGTCACGAGCCAGGTCTGTTACAACTACCTTTTTAGCGCCTTTTTCTGTTAAGATTTCGGCAAGTCTCCTTGCTGCTTTCATAGTGTTTCCGTAGATAGATGCAACCGCTATCAATACCCCATCATCTTCAGGTGTGTAGCTGCTCCAGGTGTTGTATTTTTCAAGATAGAAGCCGAGATTTTCTGTCAACACAGGTCCGTGCAAGGGGCAGATAATCTGAATGTCCAAGCTTGCCGCTTTTTTGAGCAGTGACTGCACCTGTGCGCCGTATTTGCCTACGATATTAAAGTAGTATCTTCTTGCCTCGCAGGTCCAGTCCTCACGAACATCCAATGCGCCGAATTTACCAAATCCGTCAGCAGCAAAAAGGACTTTGTCGCAGGAGTCATACGCCACCATAACCTCTGGCCAGTGCACCATAGGTGCTGTCACAAAGGTAAGAGTATGAGCGCCAAGTGTCAACGTTTCGCCCTCTACCACACCACGGCAGTTAGTTACAATTTCGTCGCCAAAAAACTGGGGCAGCATTGCTTTTGCTTTCATTGTCATAACAAGCGCTGTTTCGGGGTAGGTGTCCCTGAAAATCTTAATACTGCCTGCGTGGTCAGGCTCTAAGTGAGTTACCACCAGATAATCAGGAGCTTTGCCCTCTAAAACCTCTTCCAGATTAGAAAGCCACTCGTCTGATTTTCTTATATCAACGGTATCCATAACCGCTGTTTTTTCGTCTTTTATAACATAAGAGTTGTACGCCATACCATTGGGCACAACGTACTGTCCCTCAAAAAGGTCAATATCGTGGTCGTTTACGCCGATGTAGTAAATTGTGTCTGTAATTTTTGTGTACATTTTCATTCTCCTATAATCTTTCAAAATCTGAAGCAGGGTGTTTACATAAGGGACAAATGAAATCGTCGGGCAATTCCTCTCCCTCGTAGACATAACCGCATATTTTACAAACCCAGCCTGATTTTTTCTTTTCAGGTGCAGGCTTGATATTTTCTTGGTAGTAGGTGTAGGTTGCAGTTTTTTTATCCGACAACACCTCAGCCTCGGTAACCTCCGCAATAAACAAAATATGTGTGCCCAAGTCCTTGGTTTCTGTAACCTTACCCACAAAGTATGCGTTGGTGTTTTTTGTAATATACAAAACGCCGTTTTCGGCACGCTTGCAATCTGCAAAACCCTCAAACTTGTGGCAGGTTCTTCCGCTTCTAAAACCAAACCATTTAAACAAATCAAAGCTTGCGCTCTCGTCAATTACCGATATGCAGAATTTGCCTGAAGCCAGCAGCTCCGAACAGGTTAAGTTGTCCTTATTTACCGCCAGCACCACCTGTTTGGGATTGTCTGTTACCTGAATAAAGGTATTTATTATGCAGCCGTTGTCCTTGTTTTCATTGGTTGTCAAGATATAGAGTCCGTAGCCTATGTTAAAAAAAGCACGATTGTCCATAACTGCCTCCTGTTTTTGTGTTTCTTTTTAATATACCCTCTATATCATATAATAACACAAAAAAAGGCTAAAGTAAATAAAAAAAGAGGCGGTCACAGACCGCCTCTTTAAAAAAATTAATTACATTACCTGTGTAATAATATAAATTACAAACAATGCAACTGAAATCCACATAATGGGAGAGATGTCCTTGATTTTGCCTGTGAAAAGCTTAAGAACAACCCAAGAAATGATAGCAAACATAATGCCTGTAGCGATTGAATATGCAAAGGGCATCATAACGATTGCTAAGAAGCCGCCGATAGCGTCAGCGATGTCGCCGTCAAATTCCATATTCTTAACTGCTGATAACATCAACAAGCCTACAAAAATCATAGCGGGTGTTGTAGCAAAACCGGGAATAGCTAAGAACACAGGAGCAAATAAAATTGCGATTAAGAACATAGCTGCTGTTGTAACAGCTGTAAGACCTGTTCTACCACCTGCAGCTACGCCTGCTGATGATTCAACATAGCTTGTAACTGTTGATGTACCAAGACATGCACCTACTACTGTACCAACAGCGTCTGCCATTAAAGCGCCACCAGCTCTGGGGAGTGAGCCGTCTTCTGCCAGTAAATCGCCTTTTTGTGCAACACCGATTAATGTACCAACTGTGTCAAAAATATCAGTATAAAGGAATGTAAATACTACAACGGCAAATGCCATAAAGTTTTCTTTAATAAATCCAAAGTCAAACTGGAAGAGCGCAGGAGCTGCGAAGTTCGCCTTGATTGATTCCCATGAAAGTGAGGGAATAAGTGAATACACACCTGCTTCGATATCAACCTGATACCAACCAACTAACTCAGAAATGATACCTAATACCCATGTAGCTAAGATACCGATTAAGATATCGCCCTTTACCTTAAAGTGATGCAGCACACCGATGATTAAAAGACCAACGATAGCAAGTACCACCTGAGGAGATGAAATGTCGCCTAATGCTACTGTTGTAGCAGGGTCAGCTACGATGATTTTTGCGTTTATTAACGCAATGATTGTGATAAATAAACCGATACCTGCGGTAATACCGAACTTTAAGTTCTTGGGGATTTTGTTAACTAACGCTTCTCTGAACTTAAAGATTGAAAGAATCATAAAGATGATACCTTCGATTAAGATAGCGGTCAGCGCTACCTGATAGGAATAACCCATAGCTCCGCAAACTGTAAATGCGAAGAATGCGTTAAGACCCATACCTGATGCCAAAGCTACAGGGTAGTTAGCAAAGAATGCCATACATAATGTAGCGATTGCAGCAGAGATTGCTGTAGCCATAAAGATAGCTGCAGGTGTAGCACCCGGAATAGCACCTAAATAGCTGGGGTTAACTGCCAAGATGTACGCCATAGCCAAGAATGTGGTAATACCGGCAATAATCTCGGTCTTTACATTGGTGTTGTGCTCTTTTAATTTAAAAAGCTTTTCCATTTTCTGTCCTCCATTTTTAAATAATTTTGAAAGATACGTTTATTATACCATATAAAATGTAAAAATTCAACAAAAAATACAAGATTTTGGGAGTTTTTTTGGTACTATTGCATTTTGTGTAAAGGTATTTATTTTTTTGAAAAAAGTACTTGATATTTTTAAAAAGGTATGTTAGAATAAGTAAGTCAAGTGAATATGGCCTGTTGGTCAAGCGGTTAAGACGTCGCCCTCTCACGGCGAAAACAGGGGTTCGAGTCCCCTACGGGTCACCAAAAATAAAAGTATACCTTTTGGTATGCTTTTATTTTTTATATAACGGAGGGAGTCGAACCCTGAGAGGGCACGAGCGGTAAAGAAAACAGTCCTGCGGACTGTCTTTCAGCGAGTGATGCGAAGTCGGGTACTGTGGGCACAGCCCACGGTCGACGAGCAGGAAAGATGCGCAGCATCTTTGTCCCCTACGGGTCACCATTAAAAGAGATATGCCTTTTGGCATATCTCTTTTGATTTTAATTCGTTGGGACTCGAACCCTTTCTTTTTTATTTTGTAGGCAACGGATATTCGTCGCAGTCAAAGGCGTAGATTTCCCAATCAGCTATTTGTATAAAGCGCCTTTTGAGTACTTCGTCACATTCTTCCTCTATCTTAAGGAGCTTTATTTCTCCGTCGGCGTAGTATTTTGAAATATTCATAACTCTTTCGGTAAAAATTTTATCCTCAGGGTACTTTGTGCCTGTCATAAAGACAGAACAACCCCTGCCGATGGCATAATCAATCTCTCGGTCAAAATGTTTCACTAAATCCTTAACGCTTTCTTCCTCGTGAAAATTCATAAAACAACAAGTCATTCCAAATCTCCTTAATTTTAATTATTGATTTGCACTTTTAATAAATTCCGGAAATTAAAAAAGGTGCGCAGCCGAAGCCACGCACCATAAAAGCACGAACTCCGACTGCGGTTATCTTAAGCTCAAACGAGTATGATAAATCAGAGTTGCACTTTTTGACGAAGTACAACTCGCCTGAGCTATATTAAAATAACCGCAAAACCAATATACCACAT
>JAZQBQ010000022.1:0-9341 GCA_045545755.1 Congzhengia sp.
CTTTTTTCTTGATTGTTACAGTTATTTCCAAAAAGTATTCCTCCTTTGTATGTTTTCCGTTAATACTTATTCGAGGAATATTTTTCCCATTCCTTCCTAGAAATATACATCTATTTGTCGAAATAAAACAATAATTCGACAAAAGAAAAAGCGGTAGCTAAAAAGCTACCGCCAAAATTAAATTTTATAGAGGTTTTTTCTGTATTTTTCCCTGAAGTCTTGGGTACTTGTCAGGAGTTGATTTAATTTTTGTGATTACTACAATAGAGTGCGTTATATCCGTTTCGGGAATTGTGTACTTAAACACCCCTGTAACCTCAGCGCCCAAAAGCTCGATTGCGTTTTGAGCATCTGCCAACTCTTCTTCCACGTCAGGTCCCTTATATGCCAAAAACACACCGCCGTGCTTAACGTAGGGCAGACAGTACTCACAAAGGCAGGACAAATTTGCTACCGCACGAGATACTGCAGCATCAAAGCTCTCACGAAGGGGAGCGCCTGACTTTGCGCCATCCTCGGCTCTTGAGTGAACACAAGTAACATTATCTAATCCCAACTGATTTTTCACCTCGGTTAAAAAGGTAAGACGCTTGTTTAATGAATCAAGCAACGTCAAATCGAGCTCCGGCTTTGCAATTTTTAGCGGAACTCCGGGAAAGCCTGCGCCTGTTCCTACGTCTATGATGTTTTTTCTGCCGCTTAAGAATTTAATACCAAAAAGGCTGTCAACAAAATGCTTCGTTGCTATTTCGCCAGGCTCGGTAATGGCAGTAAGATTCATCTTCTCGTTCCATTCTACCAACAGGTCAGCATACAGCTCAAACTGGTTTAATTGAGCATCGTCTAAATCAAAGCCTGCTTTATTTGCTATATCAGATAAATAATGAATCATCGTCAGTACCGTCATCTTTCTCTTTGGTGGTAATAATAATTTTTGAAACCTGCTCTATATCGTCGATATACTTAAAAGCAGGAGTTTCTTTAGCAAATTTTCTGAAGAAAATATCAAGTCCCAAGCCGTAGATAAAATCTCCAATTGAATTTACCTCGCCCAGCTCAAGGGACTTGTAGCCAAGAGATAAATCTGTATCACGAAGGGCAATATCGAATAAAACGTTGTCCCTCATAGTATCAAAGCCAAAAACACGCTTGTCCGTTACAAAATAAACCTCACGGCTGATACGCTTCTTTCTGTACCACAATCTTATAAAAATAAGATATACGCCGATGAGCAGAAAAGTAATTCCCGCAAGTGAAAAAAGAATACCCTGACCTGCAATCATCATAATTGCAGCAATAACAGCGTAAGCTAGTAAAAATCCGCCGAAAATAAGAGAGAAGGGCACTAACAGAAAATCTGACCTTGTAAATACAGGCACTTTTTTTGGTGCACCCTCCCAAAAAACTGTATCGTGTTTGAAATATTTTTCTTTGATTTCGCTATTTGTCATAATTATCTCCTTAAAAAATAAGCGGCAACACCAAAGCTGCCGCGTGTTTTTAATATGAGCCGGAGGAGCGTTTGTAGGCAGAACCCCGTTTTGAATCTATGCCGCGCTTCATATCCTGAAGCTTTTCGTCGCTGTCCTGTTTAAACTTTGCCATCATTTCCTCAAAGCTTGAGGGTTGAGCGGCTTTTTTCGACCAATCAAAATCGTCGGGTTTTCTGTGGTTTTTTTTTGCAGGTGCTCGTCTTGCTGCAGCACGTTCATCCAAAAGAGCCTGTTTAATAGAAAGGCTGATTTTACCCGATTTGTCAATAGACAAAATCTTTGCCTTTACTGTATCTCCTTCCTTTAAGTGGTTCTTGATGTCTTTGACGTATTCAGTCGCCACCTCAGAAATGTGAACAAGTCCTGTTTTTCCTGCGTCGAAGGAAATAAAGGCACCAAATTGTGTAATGCCCGTTACTTTTCCTTCTACTACTTTTCCCGGTTCTAATGCCATTAAAACCTTTCCTCCTGTAATGTACTTCTTTTGTATTATTTTGTTGCGTCAACAAAAACCTTTTCATTTGGTCTTGTGTAGCCAAGTCTTTCACGGATAACTCTGCGAATATAGTCCTCGGAATCAATGGCTTCAAACTGTGCGTTTAACTGCTCCTGATGAGCCAAGGCTTCTTCTAATTTTGCATCTACTATTTCGTTCTGTTTCTTTAAGGAAGCGAAATTAAACTGCTGAGAAATCAAAGATACCAAAAGGTATATGAATAAAAAGCAGAACAAAATTCTTTTTGTAAAAACTCTGAAATTTATTTTTCTAACTGTTTTAACAGAATTTCCCATAGCAATACTCCTAAGTTTTTTTAAAGGTTTTCTGCAGTGTGTGAAGATGGAGAGTAAGCTTTTGCCCGATAGGACCAATGAACCTACGCGCCAATCTGCACAATAACCCTATAATACTACATATAATTTTATACATAAATTTAATCGGTGTCAATAGTAATTTGAAAATTTTTGTAAAAAAAGAGTAGAGAAAAAACAAGATTTTTTCCGCAATAAGAGAGAAGTACCTCCCTAACAGAATTTTGTACATAAGTCCGCCTGTTGCAGCGCCTATAAATTCATAAGCTCTCACATAGCCGTTAGACACACAAAAGATTACAAAAATCATAATGGCAGAGGAGCATAAAACAAATATGCCGTCGCAGATGTTGCACACTAAGATGGAAAACCCCTTTGTTCTTCTTGCTATTGATAATATGTCATAAAGCGCCATAATTACAGCGCCGCACAGAAAAGACCACAGAAAAATTTCCGCCTCTTGGGAAATTGTAAACATCAGACCACCTATTTCATAAGCTTTTTAAAGAACCCTTTTGAGCCTCGTGAGGATTTGTCGCTGCCTGTGTATGTAATGCCGTAGATTTCGCCTTCGATGACCAGCTCGCCCGATGATACATCAAGCTTTTGGATATGTAAATCCTCGCCCTCGACAATCAGCGTGTCGTCTGTGATGTAGAGTACAATTTTTCCCTCATCGAAGGTATCCACGTCCTGAACGCCTGTTACTGACATCTTTTGTTTGTTTTCTAAAACAATGTTGTGAGGCAACACATATTCTGCCATAATACTTTCCATAGCCTTTCTGCCCACGAATAGTTATAAAATATATGCACGCCCCTTATCGTGGGCAGATAGGGCGTATAATGGAAATTATGCACATCGCCGTTTCGTGCCTTTTGGCACGAAAAATCGGCGGTGCAATAAATTCCGCTGGAGGCTTAACGTGATTTTTCACGTTAACCACCCTTTTTGTGTATTTTTTATCAGTTTATGAACATTTTAAACTTATTATGACAGGTCAAAAAATTTCGTTGACTAACCGTTAACGAAATGGTAAAATATTTAGTATAATATGAGTTACTATAGGCAATGGAAAGGAACAGAAAAAATATGTTTATTTGCGATAAATGGAATGACTACAAGGTTTTGGATATTTCAGGCGGAGAAAAGCTTGAGGACTGGGCGCAGTACCGACTCATCCGACCTGACCCGCAGGTTATCTGGGAGGAAAAAATTAATCCTCAATTGTGGAAAACGGCAGCAGCTCACTACCACAGAAAGAACACAGGCGGCGGCTCCTGGCAGGTACATACAAAAATCCCTGACAAGTGGAAGATACGCTTTGAGCCTTTGAATTTGAGCTTTTGGGTAAAGCCTATGGGCTTTAAACACACAGGACTCTTTCCTGAGCAGGCTGTAAACTGGATGTGGTTTTCTGATTTGATAAAGAAAGCAAATCGCCCCATCAAGGTTTTAAATCTTTTTGCCTACACAGGCGGAGCAACGGCGGCGGCTGCAGGTGCAGGAGCGTCTGTTGTGCACGTTGATTCATCAAAAGGCATGGTAGCCTGGGCTAAGGAAAACCTTGAGTGTTCAGGACTGCGTGACAAGCCTGTCAGATTTATAGTAGATGATGTTATAAAATTTGTAGAGCGTGAAGCCAGACGCGGCAACACCTATGACGGTATTATTATGGACCCTCCCTCATACGGCAGAGGACCAAACGGCGAGGTCTGGAAGCTTGAAGAAGAACTGTATCCATTGGTTGAAAGATGTATGAAAATAATGTCAGACAACCCCTTGTTCTTCCTGATTAATTCATATACCACAGGACTTCAGCCTACCGTATTGGCAGATATTTTAAAATTAAAGGTAAAGAAAAAATATGCAGGCACAGTAGTGTCTGAGGAAATCGGTATTCCTGTTGAAAATTCAGATTTAATTCTTCCCTGCGGTGCATCGGGAAGATGGTGTGCTGACTGACAGAAAGGATGAATATTATGAGTGCAAATCAAAGAGTGCTGGTAGTAGACGATGACAGAAACATCTGTGAAATTATAAGACTCTATTTAGAAAAAGAGGGCTTTGAGGTTATTATTGCAAACGACGGACAGGAAGCAATAGATGCTTTTCGTGAGAAAACGCCCTCTGTGGTTTTACTTGACGTAATGATGCCCAAAATGGATGGCTTTCAGGTATGCCGTGAAATTAGAAGAGTAAGCAGTATACCAATTATGATGCTTACAGCCAAGGGCGAAACCTTCGACAAGGTTTTGGGACTGGAATTGGGCGCTGATGACTATATGGTAAAGCCCTTTGACAACAAAGAGCTTGTGGCACGTATAAAGGCAATACTTCGCCGCTATGACCCCAAGGACTCAACGGATAGGGAAATAATTTACCCTAACATAGTGATAAACCTTACAAACTATGAGCTAAAAATTAGTGGAGAGTCTGTAGACATTCCGCCTAAAGAGCTTGAGCTTTTATACTTTTTGGCAACAAACCCCAACAAGGTGTTTACACGTGAGCAGTTGTTAGAAACTGTTTGGGGCTTTGACTATTTCGGAGATTCCAGAACAGTTGACGTTCACGTGAAAAGGCTGCGTGAAAAAATCGACGGAGCAAGCGATACCTGGTCTTTGAAAACAGTCTGGGGTGTAGGTTATAAATTTGAAATAACAAACGACAAATGAGGCATAAAAGGTGAAACTTCTCTATAAATATTACTTAATGATTGCCGTTCCCCTCGTCATTTGCCTTTCCACGGTAGGACTCGGTCTTTCGTTCCAGATGTACAACTATTCTGTCGCAGAAAAACACGACTCACTTCAGCGTGCCGCCAACAGAATAGCGGTTTTAACCGAAGAATTGTATTACAATCATTCGCTTGTACATGAGCAAATGCTCAAAACCGTGCTTACTTCAATGACAAACAACGGTCAGATTCACGTTATTATATGTGATGCCAACGGCCAGATTTTCCTCACATCGGACAATTACGGCAATAAATACATGAACTCACGCGTCAGCGGCAGCATTCTTGACAAAACACAGGCAAATGACAAATATTCCGCAATCGGAACCCTTGACGGACTTTACAAGGGCGAAAACTACACTGTCGGTCTTGTTTCCAAGGACAACGCAGGCAGACCTATAGCATATGTATATGTAACCACGTCAATACATTATGTTCAGATGCTGACGAAATATGTAAGAAACCTGTTTTTCGGGCTTTCTGTAATTGTATTCATATTAACCGCCTTTGTTTCGTATTTTATTGTAAATCGTATGACAAAGCCTTTAAAGCAAATCGCAAATGCATCTAAAAAATTTGCACAGGGCGATTTTACAGCACGCGTCCCCGTTCAATCCTCTGATGAAATCGGCGAGCTTACGACCGCTTTCAATAACATGGCAGACTCTCTTGAAAAATCCGAGGATTTGCGAAGAACATTTGTTGCAAACGTTTCACACGAGCTACGCTCACCCATGACCTCAATCAGCGGCTTTGTAGACGGCATTCTCGACGGAACGATTCCTAAAGAGCGTGAGGAGCACTATCTGCAGATTGTTTCAGATGAGGTTCACCGACTTTCGCGTCTTGTAAGCAGGATGCTTGACATAACCGTTCTTCAGGGTACGGATATAACAGCTCAAAGTACAAGCTTTGATTTTTGTGAGCTTTTAAGACGCTGTGTAATAAGCTTTGAAAAACGTATTGATGAACATAACATATCTCTTAACATAGAACTGCCATCACATAACATAACCATGTTTGCGAATGAAGATGCAATTTATCAGGCAGTATATAATCTGATTGATAATGCGATAAAATTCTCCGAAGACGGACGCAGTGTTGATATATCTGCCTCCGAAAAAAACGACAGACTTTCCTTTTCCGTAAGAAACTACGGAGCGGAAATACCCAAAGAACAGCTTCCGTATGTATTTGACCGATTCCATAAAGCCGACAGTTCACGTTCTAAGGATAAATCCGGCTTGGGTCTGGGATTATATATTACAAAAAACATAATAAATAAGCACGGGGGCAAAATATGGGCAAACAGCGAAAACGGATATTCTGAATTTCTTTTTACACTTTCAACGCGACGCCACCAAACTAACTAAGGTTCACAAGGAGGAACTATTTATGAACAATGAATTTTTCAACAACGAACAGGAAAACGAAAACACAAACACGCCGGTTGAGCAGGAAGCTTCCGATATAACCAACCCCGAAAATGATATACCGGAAGAACCTGAAAACTCAAACGAAGAGCCTGTTATCACTCCCCCGCCGAAATCAGAATCCACCCACAGCACTGCAGGCTCGATTAACATGCAGTTCAAGCCCAGAAAGACTCCGACATGGGTCATTGTACTTATCTGTGTAATAGGTTCGCTGTATCTTATAATTTCCGCCACACTCATTATAACTTTTCTCAATTTTTCACGCGATGACCTTCCGTTTTCAAACGGACAGAATGTTATTGAAGAATTAAAAGAACCGGATGTAAAAGAACATTTACAGATTAACGAATCCCCCAAATCTGAAGGTGCAAAAACAACAGAAGGAGCACTCACCGTAAAGCAAATTTCCGAAAAAGTCCGCAACTCTGTAGTGGGAGTTACCGGTCATACATCGAATAACTTCTCCTCTGCTTCCGTCGGTTCGGGAATCATAATGTCAAGCGACGGATATATCATTACAAACAATCACGTAATAGAAGGAATGACAACGATTCAGGTTGTTCTCGACAACGGCGAAACGTATGATGCACGTCTTATCGGTGCAGACTCACGTTCAGACCTTGCTGTAATCAAGATTGAAGCGAAGGAACTCCAGCCTGCAGAATTCGGAGATTCAGACAAGCTCGAACAGGGCGACCCTGCAATAGCTATAGGAAACCCTGCCGGTCTTCAGCTTCAGAACACGGTTACCTACGGAATTATATCTGCGATTAACCGCGACATCATCGTCGAGGACAGAACGATGACACTTATCCAGACAGATGCATCAATCAATCCCGGAAATTCAGGCGGTCCGCTTCTCAACGAATTCGGTCAGGTTATCGGCATCAACACAATAAAAGTCGGAATCTCTTATTATGAAGGGCTCGGATTCGCAATACCCATGAACACAGCAAAGCCAATTATTGATGAGCTTATTTCACGAGGATACATCAAAGGACGTCCGTCAATCGGAATTAACGGCACAGCTATAAGTGACCGCGATTCTGCGTTTTACGGTCTCCCTGCAGGAATGTACATTGAATATGTACATCCGTATTCAGACGCATTTAAAAAAGGTATTCGCCGCGGCGATATAATAACAAAAATGAACGGTACTGCACTTTCTTCTGCCGCCGAAATCAAAAAAATACGCGATAACTTCGTTGCAGGAGATACAGTAACACTTACAATTTACAGAAACTCACGCGAAGTTGATATAGATGTTATCTTGATGGATGAAGCCACACTGTCAACTTCAACGGCACAGGCAAGCTAAAATAAGACTGTCGAAAAAATATTCTCACAGAAATGTGAGAATATTTTTTTATACTTCTTTTTTTTACAATTATCGCACACACATGAGTGTATTATCTTTATATAGCAAAAGAAAGGACGTGTAAAATGAAAATATATTCAGAACGCGACAACGGCGTGCTCACCGTAAGTCTTTCGGGTGAGCTTGACCACCATGCGGCACGCAACGCAATTCCCGAAATTTCACGGCTCATCGATACCGAGCTTCCCGTCAACCTTGTCCTCAATTTTGAAAGGGTCAGCTTTATGGACAGCTCGGGAATTGCACTTGTGATAGGTGCATACAAGCGTGCGACCTCAATCGGAAGCACCTTTTCTGTCATCAACACATCAAAGCAGGCATATAAGGTCTTCAATGCTGCAGGCATATGCAAAATAATGAACATAAAAGAGCCCGATGCCATCACCGTAAAAAACTAAAGGAGAAAATGATATGAATATTTTAAACGAAGTTTCAATTACATTCCCCAGCCGCTCATCAAATGAAGGGTATGCCAGAGCAGCTGTTTCGGCATTTGCTGCTCAGCTCGACCCGACTCTGGATGAAATAGGCGACATAAAAACTGCCATAAGCGAAGCCGTCACAAACTGCATAGTCCACGCATATCCGGAATGTGTCGGAAAGATTTACATACGTCTGCGGATATTAGAAGGAAATATTCTTGAAATTGTTGTACGTGACAGAGGTAAAGGCATTCCCGACATTGCCCAAGCAAAAACGCCCATGTTTACAACCGGAGGTGAGGACCGTTCCGGCATGGGATTTACTATAATGGAAAGCTTTACCGATAATCTTAAAATCCGTTCTAAACCGGGAGTAGGAACATGCGTAACTATGAGAAAGAAAATCTCTATGCGTATCGGAGGTCTTTCCCGTGAGAGACACTCTTGAGCTAATCCGTGCCGCCAAAAGCGGTGACGAGGATGCATGCGAAAAACTGATAAAAGATAATTCACCCTTAATATGGAGCATTGTGCGGCGTTTTCTCGGAAGAGGAACAGAATCGGATGATTTATATCAGCTCGGCTGTTTAGGGCTTTTGAAGGCCATAAGAGGCTTTGACGAAACGCTCGGAAACCAGTTTTCGACATATGCCGTTCCTAAAATATCAGGTGAGATACGAAGATTTTTGCGCGATGACGGAACGATAAAAATCAGCAGAACATTAAAAGAACGTTCTGCCAAAATACGCAAGTGCGCTGAAACTCTGAGAGCAAAGCTTGAACGTGAGCCGACACTCTCGGAAATTTCCGCAATAACCGGGCTCACTCCCGAAGAAATCGCACAGGCAGAAAACGCAACTGCTCAAACAGATTCGCTAAACCGTGAAATAAACGAGGACGGACAAACACTCGAAGATATGCTGGGAAGTAAAGGCCTTGAGGACAGCACGCTTGAATACATTTCTCTTTCAGAAGCAATTCATGCTTTACCGCAGAAAGAGCGAGTTGTAATAATGCTAAGATTTTTCAGGTGTCTTACACAGGAGCAGACCGCAAGGATTA
>JAZQBQ010000023.1:0-18810 GCA_045545755.1 Congzhengia sp.
AGTTAATATGATTTTTTCGAAGTACTCTTTCATTTCATTTGTTGTGTATGAATCATTTAAATAACGGAAATCAGCAGAGGCGTATTCAAGAATTACTAAGTCAGGATTTAAAGCTACAGCTTCGTGTACCACTTTTAAAGCACCATCTACAGAAGTATCGCTTACTGAGCCTAAAACCTCTAAGTTTATTGTTTTGCCATAAAGAGCTGTAGTTGAGTCTTCAGCATAAGCATTCATCAATGTGATGAGTCTGCCATACCATGCGTTATCTTTGGTTACATCCGTTCCATAATAATGAGTATTGTGTCCACCCATTACAACAACATTGACAATACCATTGCCGTCAACATCAATGTCATAGCCCTTTATTGTCTCCGCTGATACGGATACAGCACTCATACTGCAAACTAACATCAACGAAACCAAGAACATTGATATAATTTTTTTCATTTATATCATTTCCTCCTTTAACTAATACTTTTCTTAATCAAATGATAATTAACACCTTGAATCCCTTATGGTATATTTGTTAAATTTCTTCTCCCCCCGGAAAATCAATCCAATTTTTTAAAATCATACCAATCAGGCACCCAAAATGTAACTCTCATTTACTTTATATTATAAATACAGCAATGTTAATTTCGGTGCAAAAAGTATCAATGCTGTAATTATAACCACTATTTTGCTCGTCTTAACAGTTATACGATATACGACAAGCAATTTTTTATCGCTTTTTTTAATATTACATAATTTTCTTTGCGATTTCGATTGCCTTATCGGTCATCTTATCGCCTGCATCAGGCTCTAAGCGAGCGGAATAATAAGTTGACTCATATACAAAAGGTAAAAACATTTCCTTTGTGGGAATGTATGGATTGTCTGTGTGGTTAGCACAGGAAATCAACATATTCTTCTCCACGGGTGAATTTGCTCGCAATTTGTCGCCAAACTGGCAGAACACCTCACCAGGGATAGCATAAATCATACAATCACCGAGCTTTATAACCTGAACGGGAACATCAAATATCTTGTCCCTGTCCACACCATAGTAGGCTATGGTGTTTGGGTGTGCTAAATATTTCATACCGTCGCTGTAAGGCTCTTCGATAGATAATTCACCCTCATAAACCGGCGGATTTTTTGCAAGTTCCTTTGTGCTTTCTACAAATTCGTCAGGAACTTGTCTCTTCTGTATTTTAACTGTTTCAAGCTTAACATCTACAGCACCAGAAATCGGTTTTGATTTTTCTATGGTTTTTAAAATTTCACCATATATAATTTCACCTATCTCTGTATAAGTTTTTACAAAAGGCTCGCCCTTTTGCTCGCCTATATAGTTTGCGTGGTTGATATTGCCCGAAAAACCGTTAAAGAACATAGAAATAAAATCAACACCGTATTTTTCTTTAAGCTTGTGAGCTATTACTCCTGAATAGTCTGAGCTTATCTCTGTTCCTGAAATGACATCGTGATGAAGGGCAAAGCTCGTAATTGAACCTATGGGATTATCATCTTCATCGGTAAAGAAAAATACAGGAAGGCTGGTATCAGGCTCGCCGCAGGACTTTACAACCTCGCTCTTTCGTGCAGCGGGATTTGTATGAACCGTTCCGTCTGTTAAGTAATATTCACGAACATAAGAAATATCTTTTACTTCTCCCATGCCGAAGCTTACTTTTGCATCTTTAAGTCTTCTTGATGCGTGAACTACAGTATCAGCAGCCAGAAGCTTAATCATTTCAAATGCCAACTTATCAATCTCAACATTTAATTTAGGACCATCTGACCACTCTTGCGTATATTTGTACATTCCAAGATCATCCTCTGTCGGGAAACCCGTATGAGCATGAGTGGTAGCTATTAAGATAGAATTTGCGTCAATGCCTGTTTTTTCGCTTATGTAGTTCTTTATAAATTCAGGGTATTGAGCTGGAAGATGCAAAGTATCAAGCACAAGCATCGCACACTGCTTTCCTTCATTTTCAATAACGCAAGCTTTTGCATACAATTTACTGTTTACACCCATGTTAACTCTTCCGGTATAATAGCCGTATATAGTGCTACCCAACGGCGGGGTTATTTCTGTTTCATAAAATCCACATTTCATAACTGTACTCCTGTCCAAAATCAGTTCGTGATATATCGCCAAAAGATAAATATGCGAAAAAGCAGTGAAAATCCCTGCTTTTTCGCTATTTTTTTAACAAATCAATTCTTAGAAATCGTATTTTACTGTTACTTTTTCTTCTTTTTCTGCTGATTCTACAATAGCAAGACAAGCAGCAACTGTAACCGCGCCTTCTTCGCCTGTGCAGTCAACGAGCTTACCACTGATAACAGCATTACAGAAATCTGTAACCTCTGCATTGAAGTTGTGGTCATTTACTTCTACTCTGAGTTCTATACCTATTGTATCCTGTGTCTGTTTTCTGCCTGTGATAAATTTATCGTCTGTGAACTTATCACGATACATTGTGATGTAAGGAAGCTGGGGATCTACAATCAATGTGCCCTCAGAACCGTAAATCACTGTACGCATTGTGTACTTACGCTTACAGCCGATTGAGCAAAGAACTCTACCTATAACATTGTTGGGGAATTTCATAACTGCGATTGTACAGTCATCAACAGGCCAGTCCTTAAGCACCTTGTGGTTTGAATAAGCGAATACTTCGATAGGATTACCTGCAATACGACGCATAAGGTCAACTGCGTGGCAGCCGCCGCCGATGATAGCATGACGCTCAGGTGTTACTCTCCAGCCGCCCTGACCTACTTTCTTTGAATAGTCGTGTGCATATTCTGATTCAATACAGAAGAGCTCACCGATTTCACCGCTGTTTACGATTTCGATAGCTTTATTGAAAGATTCTGTGTATCTGCCAATCTGACCTACCATTAAGATGTTGCCTGTTTCCTTCTGTACAGCAATCATTTCCTTACATTCTTCCAAATCCAAAGACATAGGCTTTTCACATAAAACGTGCTTGCCTGCACGAAGTGCCTTAACTGTTGCTTCTTTATGCATCTGGTCGTTTGTTACAACTGTAACAGCTTCAACCTCAGGATCTGCCAAAAGCTCATCGATGCTTCCGTAGTAGTTGGGAATATCGAACTTCTCTGCTTTTTCCTTGGCTTTTTCTATTTCAGGATCACAAATAGCTACCGCTTCGCAGTTGTTTGCCAAGTGAATACCCTCAAGATGCAATCTTGCAAAACTACCTGCACCTATTACGCCTAATTTAACAATTCTTCCCATTTTGATACTCTCCTTTGTTATGTAAAATTTTAATGATTTTTATATTTGCGGATATTACCACCCACAATACTCGAATATATCAATATTCATAATTATTATACCTCACCAAGGTTTGCATTGCTACACAAATCTTGTTTAAAATTATACAGTTCTTGCGTTTATTTTTCGTTTTTTTTGTGTGCTTTTTACCGCTTGACAATTTATTTTCCGTATGCTATCTTTAAATTGTAGTAGTCGATTTATACGGATATACATTAATATATACCGTTTTATTCGTCGCAGGCTGAATTCGATATTTTTTATTTTGCTTTTTTAACACTTTTTGTGAAAAAAGGAGGGATATGCTATGAATAAGATTCTTACTTCCGATTCGCCTGTCTATCATATTGATTGCAGGACCTACACAAACAAAACCACTATGTCACAAATGCACTACCACCATGATTATGAGATTTTGTATGTGTGCGAAAATTCAAGAGTCATAGAAATCGGCGATAGCTGTTATACGCTTGACAAAAACAGCGTAGCACTTATTCCGCCCTTTATCCCTCACGCAACTTCTCCCGGAAATCTCTTGCCGCAAAAGCGAATCTGTATAAACTTCAGACCTGAATTTATCAGTGATATACAAAAGAGTATACCCGTTGATTTGCTTTCATGCTACAAAACAGATATTCCCGTTGTCTCGATTAAAAGCTTCTCGGACGAGTTTTACAACTGCATATCTGCAATGGAAAACAAAGCGGGTGAATCCTTGTCCACACCAAAAAACCGCAGTCTTTCTTTAGTGCGTCTTTGCGAGCTGCTCCTGATGTTGAATACCGTGGTTTTCCCCCGCAATAACGACGGCGATGTTTTCTACGATATAATAAAATTTGCAGAAGAAAATTTTAACCAGAAGATTTCTTTAGACCTTCTGGCGAAAAAATTTTATTTAGACCCTTACACAATTTCGAGGAAATTCAACAAAATCACAGGACTTACACTGCCTAAGTATATGAAAACCATAAGGGTAATTCATGCAAAGCATAAGCTTGCCGATACCGATATGTCACTTACTGATATTGCCGCATACTGCGGATTTAACAGTCTTGTTGACTTCGATAGGGTTTTTAAGCAGGATACAGGCATGACACCTCTCCAATACAGAAAAGCAGCAAACAAATAATAAAAAACAGGTTCCATAACAAGTCAAAAGTCCCCCGTTATCCTCATATGGATACGGGGGACTTTTGGCACAGTTATGCGCCAAAATTATGCTTTCGGGGCGAATAATCCCTAAGCGAGGCCGCCCAATGGCAGCCTTTTAAATTAATCGCCGCAGCAGTTGTTATGATGCGTCTTGTGACAATGGCAGTCATTGTCATCACAGCAAGGCGTAAAGCCGTCATTGCGCTGATTTGCACATACAACATTCATTCTGGGCTCAGAATATCTTGAGTTACAACCGCAGTTGTTGTAATCGTACCCACAGTTATCGCAGTTGTTGTAGCCGTAGTCAGACGAGTTGGAATATCTGTTGCCACAGCCGCAGTTACCGAACAATCTTCTGCGGATACAATTTACAGTTCTGCAAATTCCACACATAGTTTTTTACCTCCATATAAGATTTGAGTTGCCTCAAGACATTATATGTCGAATTGTGTAAAATTGTGTTTCAGGTTGCAATTATTTTTATTTTTTAGTATAATATTGATATTAAATCATTTCGAGGTGGACTTATTTGTTTATAAGATTTTTAACTAAAATATTTATTAAAAATTCTGACAATGTAACTTCTCCGTCAGTGCGCGCCGCATACGGGGTTTTTGGCGGAATTTTAGGCATTGTGTGTAATATCATTTTATTTGTGATAAAGTTTTTAATTGGCAGCATAATCGGCTCTATAGCCATAATTTCCGACGCATTTAACAATTTGTCGGACATAGGTTCATCTGCTGTTACTATGATTGGCGCTAAAATGAGCAATCAGCGCCCTGACGCTGAGCACCCCTTCGGCCACGGAAGAATTGAGTATATATGCTCTTTAATAGTTTCATTTATCATCATAACAATGGGCTTTGAGCTCATAAAAACCTCCGGAGCAAAAATCTTAAACCCTGTTGCACCTGAGTTTAATCCTGTGCTTTTGGGGATACTTGCAATTTCTGTAGTTATCAAGCTATGGATGCACTTTGCAGTGAAGTTTTTGGGCAAGACGGTCAGCTCCGACGTATTGCTGGCAACCTCTGCCGACAGCTTAAACGACGCTATCGCCACATCGACAGTAATAGTTTCTGTCTTTTTATGCAAATTCCTGCCCCCTGTCATTGACGGTATTGCAGGTTTTGTAGTGGCTGTTTTAATATGTATTTCAGGTGTAAAGCTTGCCTGGGAAACAATAGGAACTCTCCTTGGAACATCTCCAGACCCTGAAGTTGCCCAGCGCATTGTTGACATTATACTGTCCGACGAAGAGATTCTCGGTATACACGATCTTATCGTTCACGATTACGGCCCGGGAAGAACTTTAGCTTCCGTTCACGCTGAGGTTTCTTCCGAAAAGTCTGCTATAATGCTCCACGAAATCATTGACGCATTAGAAGTAAAAATTATGGCAGAAACAGGCATCGAAACCGTTATCCACACCGACCCTATACTTGTGAATAACGACAAAATTAACGAAACACGCGAGCTGTTAAAAAATATCATTGCCGAAATCAATCCTGAGTTCGGGTTGCACGATTTTCGTATGACAGACGGCGAGAACAGAATAAACCTGATTTTCGACTTGGAGGTTCCCTTTCACTTTAGTGATGAGGAAAGGAAAACCGCCTTAACACAGATTAAAAACCGCGTTAAGGACGAAGACGAAAAATACGCCTGTGTAATTAAAATCGACAACAAACCTGCATACTGTTTACACAAAAAGTAAAAATGTGTCAAAAGTTCACAAAAAATTCAAGTTATATTTATTGACTATCCTCTTTTGTAGTGGTAAAATTATCCTTGAAGAAAAAAGATTATGAGAGGCGGTATATTTATGAAATCAACAGGCATAGTCAGAAAAGTAGATGAATTGGGTAGAATCGTGCTCCCTATTGAGTTAAGAAGAACATTGGATATTGCTGAAAAAGATTCTTTGGAAATCTATGTTGACGACGATAGAATTATTTTAAGAAAATACGAACCTACCTGCGTTTTTTGTGGTAGTTCAAAGGATGTTATTTCTTTTAAAGGGAAAAATATTTGTCCCAACTGCTTAAGTGAATTAAAGTAAAAATAAAGCTGTAGCACAAACTACAGCTTTTATTTTTATCTTCTTACCATTTTCTTACTCTGTACTAAATAGAGGCATTTTGCCAGAAACTTTTCAGAAACTATTCTGCGGGCAAAAGCCGCTATCTTCATCAAACTGCCGGGGATTATCACAAGCTTTCCTTTCAAGAATTTTTTAATGGCGTATTTTGCCACAAATTTACTCTCTAATATCATTCCCTTTGCCATAGGCTCGTCACCCGTTCCAAAAGAAACCTTGGCAATGTCTTCAAATTCTGTGTGTATAGGACCGGGGCACAAAACGCTTACCGTTACCTTACTTTTATCACGTCTTAATTCTTCTGCTAAAGACTGCGTCAGTCGGTAAACATACGCTTTTGAAGCGTAATACCCGGAAAACAACGGTCCCGGGAAAAATGCTGCAATGGATGCCACATTTAAAATTCTACCACTATCTCTTTTTTTGAATTCCTGCACGAAAAGCTTGGTCAAAATATGCATAGCACGGGTATTTGTATCAAGCATTTTAAGCTCTGCATCTAAATCAGTTGTACACAAATCCCCAAAAACACCAAAGCCTGCGTTGCTGATAAGAAGATCAACCTCAGGTGCATAGCGTGCCAGCGATTTACATTCATCAACATTACTTAAATCGCAGCACACGATTTCTACATTTGTTTTTAATGTGTCTTTTAGCATTTCAAGACGTTCCTTTCGTCTTGCAACAGCTATTATGTCATAGCCCATTTCAGATAATATCTGCGCCATATCCCAGCCTATGCCTGAGCTGGCACCTGTAATTAATGCCTTCATATATTGCCCCCTAATTGTTTTTATTTACTACTATAACGTCGTTTTCTACTATTTTTGTGTTGCCGTCGGGAATAATAAGATGTTTTCCCCTTTTTATCATTACGATAATTTCGTTTTCTTTAGAGATGTCTTTTATAGCTTTATTGCATAGCTCGTGATTCCTTGTAATTTCTACCTCTGACAGAGATACACCGTCAACGGAGTTACCTGCTCTGCCACAAAGAACAACCTTATCGTCTGCCAAAATATAGGTATTTCCTTTTGGAATTATTTTTTCCTCTCCTCTTATAATTAAAACCGCTATCAGGTTTTTGGGGAAATTCAGTTCCATGATTTTTTTGTCCACCCAGGGGTGTTCTGCTGCCATTTCAAACTCAATAAAGCTTACAGGAAGCTCATAAGAATAGTCCGTAAACGTTTTCATAACGTCACCGTGTCGGTCTATCATATTAAGTTTTTTTGCCACAAATGGTATAAGCGATCCCTGAATAAGTATTGAAAACAGCACAATAAAGAACACAATATGGAATATGTCGTTATCCATTACCGCAGGGTGCACCACCGTCATAATGGCAAAAACGATAGATGCAGCACCACGAAGACCCGACCAAGAAACCAAAGCTTGCTGACGGAAGCTGCACCTAAAAGGTGCAAGTATCGTACCTACCGCCAAGGGTCGCGCAACAAATGTCAAAAATAAGGCAATCGCTGCAGCAGGAAGTGCTACCTTATGAAGCTGGGACGGGAATGACAAAAGTCCCAAAAGGAAAAACAGAATCATCTGCATCAATCCTGTCACACCGTCAAAGAAGTGAATAATCGTTCTTTTATTCTTTATTTCGTGGTTTCCTAAAATAATACCGCAAATATAAGCACTTAAATATCCGTTGCCTCCGATAAGCGTGGGCGCCGCATAAGAAACCAACGCAACAGACACTACAAAAATCGAGTCCATACCGTTGGTTTTAAAATTGTAGTGTTTGAAAAACCAGAGCGCAGCATACGCAAGCACCATGCCAAACAGCGCTCCGAATATTACCTGAGCAAATATCATATACGCAATCTTACCGCCCGATATATCTCCGCCCATAAGGGCAAGAAAAATTACCGTAAGCATATAAGAAAAAGGGTCATTACTACCGCTTTCAAGCTCTAGCATTGATGCGGTTTTGTATTTTAAGCTTAATTTTTTTGAACGAAGTATGGAAAAGACAGAAGCTGCATCAGTTGAACTGATAACAGAGCCTATAAGAAAACTTTCTAATAGGTCTATTTTGAGAACAAAGTGGCAAAACACACCAACAAGCCCTGCAGTAAGCACAGTACCTGCTGACGACAGAAGCATCGCCTTTAGTCCTACGTTTTTTGCCTCCTGAAGTCTTGTGCCCGCACCGCCGTAAAAAATAATAAAAATAAGAGCTACGGTACAAATCTGCTCTGCAAAATAATAATTGTCAAAATGCACCTTGAATATGCCGTCAGATCCAAAGCACATACCGAGAATAATAAACGCAAGCAATGTGGGAATACCTAATTTTCTTGATACTTTATTAAAAATAACGCAGGCAAAGATAATTACTGCAGAAACAAGTAAATATGTAGCCAAAAGTATCCCCTCCAAAATAAATTTTATTTATTTATATTACCATTTTACAAAAAGAATGTCAAGAAAACCAAGGATATAAAAGGCAAGAAGCACAACCTACGTTCGGTTGTGCTCCTTGCCTATAAATATAATTATTTTAATTTTATCCTATAATTAAAAAAATGCCAACAAAAACAACGAGTTAATTGCAAGTTAAATTGATTTTGATGATATAAACGATTCACATTCTTCCAGGGGAAGTGCTTTAGAATAATACCATCCCTGAACGAAGTCGCAGGCCGACGATGCTACAAGTGTATTTTGTTCTTCTGTTTCTACACCTTCACATATAACCTTGATATTAAGACTATGAGCAAGAGCAATGATACCGGTAAACAAATCCTTGCCCTTTTCATTTTCAGTTTTGAGCAAAATATCACGGTCAATTTTAACCACATCTATAGGATAATCACAAAGGTTTGCAAGCGATGTATATCCGCTTCCCAAATCGTCAAGATAAACCCTGAAACCAAGTTCTTTACACCTAATCACATTCTGTGTGGCAGTTTCTCTGTTCTTTTCTATAGCGTCTTCGGTAATTTCAATAGCAATCTTTGATTTGTCAAAAGAATAGCTATTTGAAATCATCTTGAGTTTATCAATAAAGTTTGTTTCCGAAAGTGTTATTCTTGTAAAGTTGCAAGACAGCGTGATATTTTTAAACTGTGTATCTTTCCACTTTTCAAGTTGTCGACAGACAAGCTCAAACATATAAAAGTCATGCTTGCTGATAAGTCCCGCCATTTCCATATTCCCGATATATTTACCGGGACCTATAAGTCCTTTTTGCGGACTGTCCCATCTTGAAAGTGCTTCTGCCGAAACAATTTTTTTGGTTTTGTTGTCAACAATAAACTGCAAATACATCTTAAATTCGTTATTTTCAAAACCCTTTAAGATGCTTTCGGTAATTTTCTTTTCTTCCTGAATTATATTCATAGAATGAGTATCACAATATACTATCTGCTTTTCTGTACCGAAAATTCTGTTGCAGTTCTTTCTAAGGTTAAAAAGAAGAATTTCGCAATTTCTGTCAGAACTTCCGAGGTGATAGACAGCAGAGTGAAACACAAGTTTATTGTTTTTCTCCTTCATATCTTCAAAACTGTTAAGTTTATCCATAACTTCTTTAAGTCTTTTTTGCGCGTCTTCGTCATTGATAGACTGATATGCAAGGGCAAAGCCGTTTTCCGTAATTCGTGCCGCTATTTCTCTGTCGCCTGTATGTTCTGACAAAACAGTTGCTGTGAATTTGAGCACTTCGTCAAAAGAACTGTCCCCGTGGTAAGAACGAAGATAACTGCTGTCTAAAATAATATACGCAACATGATACAGATTTCTTGAGATATCCCCTATAGTGTACTTAAAATGGTATTTGAAAAACTGCAGATTCCCCATTCCGGTTTCAAAATCTGTCATCTTATCCGCCGCATTTTCTTTGTGAATGCGCTTGATACGGACAATCAGCAAAATTATCGCAATAATTAAAGCTAGGCAAACACAAATGGCAAGTGCAAGCCAAATGTAATTTATCTTTGCATTTTCTACTGCATAAGAAAGACATATTCCACTTTTGACATCTTGCGAAATCTCACTTGCACAAGCTTTGGTTTTTAAAATTAATGCATCATCTGCAAGGCTTGTAAAAACAAGGCCTGATTTCACAGTTTTGCCATCTTCATCAAAGGATACAAGCTCTAAATAATCCTTGTAATATGAAAGTTGGCTGTCATTTGCAGCAGAAGAAACAATCTCCGCCTGTAAATTTTCTCCTAAAGCACTCTTATCAGCTTTATTGCCGTTGATATAAACAAAGTCTATGCCTAAGCGCTCAGAGATAATTTCAAGCATATCAGGAATAATACCACAGTATGCGTTATTTTCTTCATCATAAAATTCAATTGGATAATTATCAGGGCTTCCTGCTACATAGATGCAATCACCAAAGCCTTCAGTTTTCTCGGTAGTATAAACCTCGGCAAAAACAGGCTGCACGCTTAATACAATCAGCATAATTGAAAAAATTAGCCTTATCATACATTTTCTCATTTCGTTTGTCACCTCGCCTCTATTAAATATTTATTCCCTTTCGTTCAATGCGTCCCCAATCAAGCTTTTTCTTTTTATAACCCTTAAACGCCATTAGTCTTACGAACGCCATAATAAATCTGAGTGTTGTAACCTCAAAAAAGCAAAGCATTATTGCTTTTAAGCAATCTTTCGGCTTAACGGTAAGGTCAATGGTCTGTATTCTTGAAAAGAATGCTGTCAGGGTAAGTATCGAGTTATAGGATGCATAAATCAGCATAAAGAGAAGCATAAATGGCAAGTTCAAAAGGTCAATGCAGTATGCCGCAATCATTGTAAATACGCCAAAAACCTCTATAAACGGCGAAAGCAATTCATATAAAAGAAAATACATATATGATATAAAACCAACCGCTCCGTATTTAGGATTTGCCATCATCTTTTTATGTTTCCACATTGTCTGGAAAAGTCCCAAGTGCCAGCGTTTTCTTTGTTTTTTAAGATCACCTAACTTTTCAGGAACCTGCGTCCAGCAAACCGCATCGGTTGCATATTTGATGGAATAAGGAATTCTATTTGCAAGGCAGTAGGAATGAAGCTTTACCACAAGTTCCATATCCTCGCCCATTGTGCCATGGTCATATCCGCCTGCTGCAATAACCGTTTCCTTTTTGAACATTCCAAACGCTCCTGAAATAATTAAAGAGCCGTTGAATTTGTCAAAAAGTATCCTTGATGCTAAAAACGAACGATCGTATTCGAGTAGCTGCATACAAGCTAAAATATTTTTAGGAAGTCTGTATTCTACAACTCTGCCCTCAAATAGTTCCACATCATTGCATGGTCTTACAGTACCGCCTACGGCAACTACATTTTCCTCCTCTAAAACAGGGACAACTAATTTACGAAGAGAATCATACTGCAGAACCGAGTCTGCATCCATACAGATAAAATACGGATACCGTGCGGCATTGATACCCATATTAAGAGCATCTGCTTTACCGCCATTTTTCTTACGGATAAGTGTTAGAGGCACCTTTTGTTCGTGTGATTCATAGATAAATTCTACAGGTTGGCAGTCAATAGACCTGTGAAGCGGGCGTCTTACGGGATGCATATTATATGCATCAATTAACTGCTGTGACGTACTATCCTTCGAACCGTCATCTACCACAATAATTTCATAAAGTTTGTAGTCAAGAGTTAAGAGCGATTTTACGGTCTGCACAACGGTAACTTCTTCATTGTAAGCAGGAGTAACTATTGTTATTGGCACAAAATAATTCTCGCTAAACTTATTCATAAGTCTATCCTGCATTTTCTTTTTATAAAGAGTTGTTGCACCTATTACAACCGACAGAAATAAGAATGTGGAATAGCCGATTAAATATACCACAAAGCAGACGCCGATAGCATCGAAGATAAGTTTTAATGTTTCCATTTCCATTATGCTCTCACCTCTCCACTTGCAGCGTTTCGTTTATCTAGATGATACCGCATCATCTCTCGTGCGTATCTGTCATTTCCGTCAAAAACATTAATTAAATCATAATATGAATATCCCAGCTTTTCGCATGAAATGGCACTATTCTGACGAATGTGCCAATTAGAGCTTGACAAGTTTTTAACCAAAATTCTAAATGTTATCTCATCAGGATAACTTTTTAATGCCGAAGTCGCAATAGCCTGATACTCCCATGTTCTGCCTTCTAAGTTTTCAGCCAGATTTTGTAAAACTGCTCTTGCATCTTCCTTTGGAAATTTTTCAAAATAACGTATTGCCGAAAAGCGGATTTCGTTATCCTCTTTTTCGTTTTTCAGGATTTTTAGCATTTCATCATCACATCTAACATTTCCAAATCTGAAATAGTTTAAAATATTCACCCTCATCTGTACAGAAAAGTCATGAAAGCTATCTACAAGCTTGTCTTTTAATATATCTTTGTCGCCTCGATAGGTCAAAAGTCCGTCACATATAAGCTTTGGATGGTGAAAGGTTAAATTGCTGTCTAATATCTTTAGGCTCTTTACAACCATATCAGGATTTTGCATTCCATAGATTGCTTTTATTGTATTTTCTCTGCAATATACGTTTACTGACCTTAAAAGGTCTAAAAGTGCATCTGTTAATCTTTCACTTTCGTGATGCTTCAAGATTTTGTATTTATGCAGTATATAAGGAAAATACGCAATTTTAATGGTATCCTTGCTTATATAACGATGTGTAAGGTACTCAAAGACCGAAAATGTATCAACAAGATATTTCTGTACTGCCGCACTTTCTTTTTCATATACTTTTTCAAGAGCCTTATCAAAGGAGGTAAGGCCTGCTGTCATGTCAAGCTTTTTACAGAGAAATTCCTTGTGTTTTTCTGGAACACTTTCGCCTTTTTTGATTTTCTCTATCTCGTTGGATATTATTCTTTCAAATCTTTCAGAATTGGATACGAGGGCTTTTTCTCTGCGTTTTAAAACAAAAACATAAATGATATTATATAAAATCATGCTGATACAAATGGCAATGTAAACATATATCATGATTTCAATTTTCATTTTTTTCTGCCCCCTTCCATAAATCCTGCATCATATAATATGAACTTTTTAATCTTTCGTGATATGTTACTTTATTTCCCCAGCCTTTAAGATTTATTTCACTAAGTTCAATTCTTTTGTTTCCAATACCAACTCCAGCATATATTTTATCAATATTGATATATTCAACACCATAATTTCCGTCATAATAGTCATCGTGAATTTCCATTCTTGACGGATCGGCAAAATTCAGGATTTGCCACGGGATCTTAATTTCAATATAATCACCATTTACACAAAAATCCGCCAAAGAATTAAAATCAGGACTTTCGGGATTTGCGTTGCCATATAAAAGTTTACCTGTTTCATAAATTTCTGCAGTAGCTGTGTTATCATTATATATCAGCGCAGTGGCAGTTTGTAAAATCATATTTACAGGCACAAACTTTGCAGAATTTTTATCAGGAACATTCCCAGTAGTATATGTGTCATAATCATCAACATTTTGAGAATATGTTGATCTTAGTGCTTCATATCTTTCCTGAACAAGAATACGACTGTTATCTATTCCATTAACCACAAAAACAAAATCACAATCCCTGTCAAACTTCAAACCGTAGTTGCTACAGTAGTTACTTCCGCTTTTTGGAGTAACATCAAGAGGGATATATAAAGTTTCATTTTTATAATTAAAACTTTCTTTTTTTACAAGGAAATATACGAATTTTTCATCATACTTTAAAGAAAGTTCGCAAGAACCTTTTATAACCTTATCCTCTTCTGTCCACTCGGACACAGCTCCATCTACATAGCAGACAGATTTTTCGTTTCCTGGATCAAATGACAGAAGTCCAAAATACTGTTCGTTTGTCTGGTAATCTGACCAATACGGAGTCCTTTTTAAGTCAACTGCGTACATAGTGTTCCAAGTTCTTTTAAACCACTCATCTTGCCAGGTAAATATGCATCCACCATTGCATCCTGATTGTTTAATATCATTCCAGCAGTCAATAAGTGCTTGTCCTTGTTCATGTTCTGCTGTATTTCCCTGATTTCTGTTGGTGTTTCGATCTCTCTGTGCCATTCCTCTGCCTGTAGATACACCAAATTCAGATATAACAACAGGAACAGAGTGGTGATTTGTGAGCATGGTCAGATATGCTTTATATGTATTTAAGCGTCCGTGAGCATCAATGTATTTTCCTTTTTCTCCAATACCAAATTGAGTCCAGTCGTCCGCAAAGCTTAAATAATCAGGATAATACGGATAAACGTGATATGAAGCATAATGCCCTGTTTTTACAAGCTCGGTGGTTTTCAAATTTTCCACATCAACAAATGCACACTTCATAAAAAAGTTTTTTATATTATCAGGGTATTTAAACGGGTCAGTGGTTGGCCAATTTGAAAAGGCGATAAGTCTTTGCTGACCGTAACGTTCAGTTTCGTACTCAAGCACAGCATCTCCAACCTTTGCAAGCATAACCTCAAAGGGACTTGAACCTTCTTTAGTATACATATATTTTCCGCTATAGGAAGTATAGCCGTCTGCTCCTTTGTATAAATCGTCAGTATATGCTACTGTAAGGTCCTCCCATTCAACACCAAGAATGTATCCAATAACCCAACAGGAAATATCCTTTTGGTACGTACCGTGACCTGCACTTGCCACTCTGCCAAGATTTATTTTTCGTTTTCCGTGAATGACGTCCACCATTATCTTGCAGTCTTCTTCAAAAGTATTATAGAATTCGTCGCTATATGCATCAAGACGGGAATTCTGGACATAATCATTTACCCACACACCGTGAATTAGATAAAGTGGTGTATCCCTGTCCTTGTTGTATTCGTAGAAAGCATTATAGAATGTATCGTTTTGAATGGTATAAATTCTTAATGTATTTGCACCCATTTCCTGAATATACGAGAACCACCTTTTATAGGTATCCTTATCGATGGAAAAGTTTGTTGACCATTCACCAGGCTCACCGCACCCCATATTGACACCGCGAATTTCAAAGGGAACTTCCTTGCCATCTTTAATCATATAAATTTCTTTTCCCTCTGTTTTCATAAAGAAATCAACCTGTTTATCACCGTTGGGAATTAAGTATATACCAAGGTGGAAATATGCAAAATCAACTGCAAGGAGTACAAGTATTATAGCTGTTACAGCAATTATATATTTCTTCACTTGTATCTCCTCCTAGTTTGCATTTTCATTAAACTTTTTAATTTTTGATGAACTGCTGTATTGTCTTAAGGTTTCAATGTTTTCATCTGTCCAAGATAAACGAGTATGTAAAAAGTTCTTGATCTGTGAAATAGAGTCTTCATAAGTTCTCGGATTTCTGTTTATTGGACTGAGCATATCATATTGGGGGTTGAATGTATATCCCCATACTGAATAGTTTCGATCTATAGCATCGTCGAGGTATGCCACTGTTTCATCAATAAACTTATATAAGTATTCCTCTGAGAAAACGGTTTCTCTTAGTTCCCAATATCTTTGAATTATTCTGTCCACAAAGGCTTCATCTTTTATGAGCATAACATACCACAAACAATTTTGCATTTCAAAATGATTTGAGTCCATTACTGAATCCTGATAAAAATCGCACGCGGAATTAAAATCCCAGACACACATTTTATACTTGCCATCAATGTCCTTATACATATAGGTTGACATCCAGCCAGCGTCATAGTTACTTGTAAGTTCGTTAATCAAAAAATAATCCACAAAAGAGTTAACATCTATGAAATTTTCATAACCATACTTAGGATTGTCAAAATCATAGGAATAAAGAGTTTTTTCGAAGAATGAAAAATCATCCTTGATTGCTTTGTGGAGTTCGTGCGTAATGTTTTTTTCGCCCGGATACACGATTTCGTGCTGCATATGGGTTCTTAGTGCATAATTCGTAAAAGGCATAATGTTCTGTAAATTATGGGTATCACCTTTGTCGAGCTTTATAATATAGCCGGAAAAACTATTATCCTTTTTATTCAGTTCAATATTAAGTCTTGCCCCCTCTTTTCCTGCTGTAATTGTTTCTACAGCAAGGTATAATCCCTGATATTGTTCGTTAACATAAACTTCACAAAATCTGACATTTGGGGCATATTCCATAATTTCTCCTGCAATATTATACCACATATAATTACGGATAAGACTCTTATCAAGAAAAGGACCATGAAGTGTCCATTCGTGATGCGCATCCATACCAATAAAACTTTGTGAGTTATTTGTTCCATCTTCATTGATGAGTCGTATGTAGTAATTTGGTTTGTCAAATGATCTTGAAGAGTTTCCACGATATCTTATTTTTATGTCAGAAGACAAAGTGGGCGTGTCGTTTATATGATTGTTGTAATTTTCATTATCAAAAGTTTTAATCTTTGCAGTGATTACCTCTGAATTGTCTTCGGCAAGAATATGACCTATTTTGACATGGTTTTCATCGTATATCGGACGTCCTGGAATTGATACACCCTGAGTATCAATCATAACAATGGGAAGGTGTGTACAAAGTTCACCATCTGCATGACTTTCACACGGAGTTTTTTCCTCTGCCATAATGTGTTCCACATATCTTCTTCCGTTATCCTCAGGCATAGAAAAACTTATCATTATTACTGCAATCAGCGCCAGAGTTGTCACTGATAAGCCTGCTATTTTATATTTCAACCCTGCCGCCTCCTTTTAACCAAAAATAGATAATCAGTTTGAAATTTCGTCGTTTTGCATTACAGTATTTACATATTCAATATTTCCGATTTTATATATCTCATCGCAAATACCGATATTGTTTTTTCTTTCTGCTTTTTGTAGCATATTTGCTGTTATTTCATAGATAAATTCAATAGAGGTATCTGTTGAGTTTTTTACCCGCATGTTAGCTTTGCCACCAAAAAACTTAAACATTACGGCAGAAATAGGAGCCTCTTTTGTACGGTTACCCCTAATGATTACAAGCATGCGGTTATTATTCTTGATTGCACCCAATATGAGAAAAAGTATAAATACGAATGCACTTCCGATACTTGCAACGATAAAGTCACCCACACCGCAGCAGATACCCACAATAATTGTCCAGAATATGTAAACCGTATCTCTTGAGTCTTTAATAGCAGTTCTGAAACGAACGATAGACAGTGCACCAACCATACCGAGTGACAGTGCTACGTTGTTACCAATAACAGTCATTACCATTGATGTGAGCACAGTAAGTACTACTAAAGATACATTAAACTTTTTACTGTAAATAGTTCCTCTGTGGGAAATCATATAGGACACAAAAATCACAAATCCCAAAATGCCTGAAGCCAAGATATTTGCTAATATCTGCTCCCATGATAAGGTGGTCTGGTCCTTTATTAAGTTAAAAATCTGACTTCTCATTATAAAAATCTCCTTCTGTTAAATTTCTGCATAGCTTTGCTGACGGGCAAGAGCGTATTTACTTACCGACAGTTCGCTTTTGTTGATGCTATTTATAAACTGCCTGATATAATCAAGCAAAAATCCATTGAATTTTACTTCCAATACAACATTGAATTTGTCTAAAACAGGATACATTACAAGATTTTCAGAAAACAAATCAAAATTTGTTTCAGTAGCAATAATGTTATTATCGAATGTTATCCTGATTTTATTTTCCTTTGCAATATATGCCTTTCGGTTATACTGAACAATAGTTTTAGGACGGTAGCATTTGTAATGCATAAGTCCGTAGCACTCTTTTGCAAAATCCTCTTCGTATTTTAAAAGTACTTCATATTTACCGCGTATTAAATCCTCAGCATCTGCTTTTGTCATACGAAGGGAGCGTTTTTTCTGATTTGCACCCTGCTTTTGCTTCATTTCAAGCATTGCAAAGTCGTGTTTGGGATCATAAATCCTCAGGCGTATTTTCCGTCTTGTTTCAACGCCTTCAAGCTTTTCAAAAAAATCATCATCATAGATAGTATCGAAATACAATGACCTTATGATATATCCATCTGTTCCGTTGTGCTCATCCTGAATGAGCAAACTGTCAAGGTAATGTGATTTATTCCGAAATTCTTCAAGACTTATTAAAAATTTCTTTTCTTCTCGTGTTACTACATTCATAAATATCCTCCGCTTAAAACAAAAAGCTGCAACAATAGAAAGCCCTAAAAGACTCTTATTATTGCAGCTGGACTGGCGTGGCATAAAGCTTTAGCCTCTTTGCTTTGCGTCACCGGTTTTCACCGATTTTGCTAAATATTCATCTGTTGTTTATTGTAACAC
>JAZQBQ010000024.1:0-2704 GCA_045545755.1 Congzhengia sp.
TACCCCTTAGTGTTTCTTCAAACACAAGGTTTAAGTATGCGTCGTTTTGTTCGGTTTGGGTCAAAATATTTATGGCTAACTTTCGCATAGTGTTCCTTTCTACATCATAGGAGTTCCGTGGTCATCTAAAATTCCTGTTCGTAAAACCATATAATCGTCAGCAGAAAAGCTTTCGATATACTGTTCCATAGCAGTAACTAAAAGGTCAGCCTTTAAGTTTGCCTCGCTGCCTGCTGAAATAACTGCATATACTTTGCCGTCAGCAACATACAAATCCATAATGTCGGGCTTTATATCTGCCATTGCTTCAGACCTTTTTGTTTTCTTTAGCACCTGAATTTCATCAAGTGATAAAAATGCTTCTATTTCCTCCTGAGAGGGAGGGTTCAAAAAGTTTAATTCATAGCTTGCATAGCGTATGGCTTTTGCTTTTTTGCTGGTTTCGTTTAATTGTGTAATCTGGGGAATTTCCATTCCCAAGGGAAGCTTTCCCTTTAGCTTTTTCATACAGTCAAGCATTCCTACGCCGTCGCGGAACTCTACGTCAATGTACTCACAAGCCGACTCAAAGCCAACTGACAAGGGAAGCAGCACCGACATTTTTGGGTGCGGATTAAAGCCCTCGGAATAAGCTAGGGGCAAATCTGCTCTGTGAAAAATTCGTGTAAAAAGCCTTATTAAATCCAAGTGGGATACGTATTTCATATCGCCGTATTTTGTAAACTGAAGTCTAAACTTAGCCACACAAACCACCTCCGAATGCTTGCACTACGCCGCAGCCTGAGCAACCCTCACGACAATTGTTGGTGGTTTCGCCACGCTTTGATTTTTCGCTTTCCGCGATTAAGAATTTCTTAGAAACACCAACGTCGATAAAGTCCCAGGGAAGAATTTCTTCGTAATCACGCTCACGTGTGTTGTAAAATTCGGGATTGATATTTGTTTCTTCAAATGCCTTATACCACACATCAGGGCGGAAGTGCTCGTGCCAACTATCAAATCTCGCACCAAGACGAAATGCTTTTTCGATAGCGTCGGCTAACCTCCTGTCCCCACGGGCAACGATACCCTCTAAAATGCTCAAGGACGAATCGTGCCAGTTGTATGAAACGTAGCGGTTCTTTATCTGTTCTTTTAAGAACATCTGCTTTGTGAATAATTCGTCTTTAGTGTTTTGCGCCACCCACTGAAAAGGCGTAAAGGGCTTGGGAACAAAAGAGGAAACGCTGACAGTAACTCTCAAATTTTTGTTTCTTATTTCCTTGGGTGTGTGCTTGTAAATTGACACAACCTCGTCGGCAAGATGTGAAATACCTGCGATGTCCTCCTCGGTTTCGGTAGGCAAGCCAATCATAAAGTAAAGCTTGATTGTGCCGTAACCGCCGTTAAATGCCATTGTGGCGGCATTTGTTAAATCTTCTTCTGTTATATTTTTATTTATTACATCACGAAGCCTCTGTGTACCTGCCTCAGGTGCAAAGGTAAGACCTGATTTTCTGACCTTCTGTACTTTTTGCATAAGCTCCATTGAGAAATTGTCAAGTCTAAGTGAGGGCAACGACAGACTGATTTTTTGTTCTTCCGTAAGGTCTAACAAACCGTCTGTTAATTCCTTTAATCTTGTGTAGTCGCTGGTAGAAAGTGAAGAAAGTGAGATTTCTTCATATCCTGTGTTTTTAATTAGTCGCTCAGCAAGTGATAAAAGTGTTTCAGGACTTCTTTCTCTTACAGGGCGGTAAATCATACCTGCCTGGCAAAATCTGCATCCACGGATACAGCCACGGAAAATCTCAAGCATTATTCTGTCGTGGATAATCTCCATAAAGGGAACGATAATGTTATCAGGCGCAAAGCAGGAATCAAAGTCCTTGATGATACGCTTTTTAACCCTGTCGGGAGCAGCATCATAATTTTTTGTAAATGATTTTATAGTGCCGTCTGTGTTATATTCCACGTCATAAAATTTAGGTACATATACACCCTCAATTTTTGCAACCTCTGCTAAAAATTCGTCTTTTGACTTGCCCTGTGCTTTCATTTTACGATAGAGGTCCATAGCCTCCATTATCATTTCTTCGCCCTCGCCCAGCATAAAGAAATCAATAAAGGGCGCTAACGGCTCGGGGTTATAAGCGCAGGGGCCGCCTGCACAGATTATGGGGTATGAATCATCACGCAACTCTGAACGCAACGGGATGCCACCCAAGTCCAGCATATTTAAAATATTTGTATAGCTCATCTCATACTGGAGAGTAAAGCCCAAAAAGTCAAAATCACGTGCGGGGGTCTTAGTTTCTAATGAGAAAAGGGGAATATCGTTCTTTCTCATTTGTTCTTCCATATCCACCCAGGGGGTAAAGAAGCGCTCGCAGTAAATGTCGGGAGCTGTATTCAAAAGGTGGTAGAGTATCTTCATACCAAGGTGTGACATACCTATCTCGTAAACGTCAGCAAAGCAAAAGCCAAAACGGATATTTATGTCGCCTAAATCCTTGTGAACACTGTTAAATTCGTTTCCTATATATCGGGAGGGGCGCTCCACGATTTTTAATATTTTATCTAAATTCATAATGTATCTTTCTTATATCCTTCCTGCAATTTGCTTTAAGTAGTTTAGGGATGAAAGCCTGTAGCCGATTAGGTTTTCCGTCATTTTTTCAGTACACGCCTCAAACTCGTCAATGCCTGGTTTAGAAAGCGAAAA
>JAZQBQ010000025.1:0-2117 GCA_045545755.1 Congzhengia sp.
ATTAAAATTAAGGAGATTTGCAATGACTTGTTGTTTTATGAATTTTCACGAGGAAGAAAGCGTTCAGGATTTAGTGAAACATTTTGACCGAGAGATTGATTATGCCATCGGCAGGGGATGTTCTGTCTTTATGACAGGCACGAAGTACCCTGAGGATAAAATTTTTGCCGAAAGAGTTATGAATATTTCAAAAAACTACGCTGACGGAGAAATAAAGCTTGTCTGTGTAGACGAAGCTGACGAAGCTTTAGAAAACCGCTTTATTGATGTAGCTGAATGGGAAATCTACGCATACGACGTTGACGAATATCCGTTTTCCACGAGATAACGAAAGCACTCCCTAGGTGAGTACATCATAAAACAGTAAAGGCCTCGCAATCGCGAGGCTTTTACTGTTCAAGACCGATTCGGTGCTATTTGCGCAATTTTCTGCAGTATTGGGTGCACAGCTTGTCGGTGCACTCCGAGCACTTGAGCGCCATATTGCTATTTTCCCAGAACCTTTCAGGGTAGGTAAAAACACAAATCTCCCATACCACAAAGATAGCGAGAGCAACTCCTGCCAAAGTGTAGGAATAAACCCCCGGAACAAGCAAGAATGGAGCAAACATCATTAAGTGGTCCCAGTTAAAAATCCTGCAGGTTGTGCAGCATTTGTTTTTCATAATAAGTCTAAAAGGGCACCAGATTAACACACAAATCAGGTCTGCCACGTAGAAAAATACAGAAATCAGAAAAATCTCCGCTATTCCTATTATATTCTGCCAATAAAGCAAGCCCAAAACTACTACCAGCGCCACCCAGAGTACCATTACATTGTAGGCGGCTTTTGTGGTGTCTATAATATATTTTTTTAGGTTTTCTTTGTTGATTTTTTCCCGTATAGGGCGAAACAACGAAGAAAACACCTTTTGTGAGCCTATTGAGATGTGTGCCTTAACAGGCATAAGCTGCAGCACCATATCCCACATCCATACGAACCACAAAAGGTGCAGCACGGAAAATTCCTCAAAAAAGTTAAGACCTGATAATATATCAAACTCATCTCTTTGGAATATGTACATAAGTATTGCCAAGATAAGCACAACACACCGCCCGAACAGGCGCAAAAAATATATTTTTCTTGTTTTTGAAATTGGTTGGGGTTTTTGCATTTCTATTAGTCCTTATTTCTTTGTTGTGATACGTGCGGTGTTGGAATCTTCATCCCATTCAACTGTACAGCCACCGCTTTCGGCAACACCTCTTAGCGGAATAAGTGTTCTGTCGCCAACAATCTGAGGCGCAACGTCGCACTCGTACTTGCCGGAAACTCCGTCAATCGTATAGAAAATTGTCTTGTTACCTATCTGCACACTTATGAAATTATTTCCCGATGCCGCGTGAGCTGTTCTTGTTTCTTCGTCCCATATCATACCGTAGCCCATTTTTTCAAAAATAGCACGTACGGGAACTAAAAGTCTGTCGTTTTTATTTACGGGACACTGGTCAAATTCAACCACTTCCCCGTCTACCTCAACGGTGTAAAGGCTGCAATACCAGTCAGGGTCTTCCTCTTTCAGCTGCTGCTCGCTGTAAAGCTTAGCAGGCTCAAAGTTAAGTCCCTCGTGCACAAAGGTTTCCTCTCCACACTTGATACTCAGCTTGCCACCGCCGGCACTAATCGCTAATTTGTCAAGACCCTCATAATCATTTCTTGTGGTTACCTCTATTGTGTTCGGATGAGCAAGCAGCTTTTCGCCGTCATAACGGAATACCTTACCCCAAGCACCCTTATAGCTACCAATGAGCACAATATCCAAAAAGCTGTCTGTTTCGTCAATATCAACAACTGCAAAGTACGCATAACTTCCGTGACGCACCACGTCGAATATAAAGTTTTTGTTGTTTATATTAAAAGCATATCTGCCGAAATAGTTTGAATAACAATCAACCGAAAAGGTATCTTCTATCCCGTCGCCGTCAAGGTCATAGTAAAAAGGCACGTCAATATTCTCAAAATAATCATACAAATTTTCCTGTGCTGCCGCAGACACACTCCACACAGATAAAACCATACAGAATACGGCTATTAAACATAAAAACTTTTTCATTTTCTTTCCCCTTTTCTTTGTTTG
>JAZQBQ010000026.1:0-21417 GCA_045545755.1 Congzhengia sp.
TTCTCCTTCGTGATGTCTTCTCACAATCTCATCGATAATTATCTGTGGTGTGTTTGGTGTTCCTTTTTTTCTTGGCATAAAAATACCTCCTATGGTAGTTTCTTTTATTCTACCATAGGAGGTCCTTTTTTGTCATTGTCCGTTTTTACTGGACTTGTTCATATAATGAGTGCCTTTTGAATTTATATTTATGGTATTTTTAACGGTTCTGCGCCTTTTTGAAAGCCTAAGCTGTTTCTATTGAATTTGCTTTTTGCAGGTTAAGTAAATCTACTGCCCATTCACGCATTTTATATTTTAATATTTTACCGGCTGCGTTCATTGGGAATTCCTCAACAAAGGCGACGTAGCTTGGCACCTTGTGCTTAGCCATATGGTCTAACACATACTGCTTGATTTCCGCCTCGGTAGAGGTTTCGCCGGGCTTTAAGATTACGCAAGCCATAATCTCTTCACCGTAAGCCTCAGAAGGTACACCAATAACCTGTACGTCCTGAACTTTTTCGTGTGTATAGATAAAGTCCTCGATTTCCTTAGGATAAATATTTTCGCCGCCACGGATAATCATATCCTTGATGCGGCCTGTGATTTTGTAGTTGCCGTCAGGAAGTCTGCGAGCTAAATCTCCTGTGTGGAGCCAGCCGTTTTCGTCGATTGCGGCCTCTGTAGCCTCGGGCATTTTGTAGTAGCCGCGCATTATGTTGTAGCCCTTAGCAACAAATTCGCCGTCAACATTATCAGGTAAATCCTCGCCTGTTTCAGGGTCAACAATCTTACACTTAACACCGTAGATAGCACGTCCTACTGTATTTACACGTGTCTGGATATCGTCGTCTGTCCAGCTCATAGTACATGCAGGAGAAGCCTCGGTTTGTCCGTAGGTAATACAAATCTGGCTCATATTCATCTTATTAATAACGTCTTCCATAACCTTGATGGGACAGGGAGAACCTGCCATAATGCCTGTTCTCATATATGAGAAGTCCGTTTTATCAAAGTCGTCGTGACCGAGCATAGCAATAAACATTGTGGGCACGCCGTGGAAGGCTGTAATTTTTTCTTTATTGATGCAGGCAAGTGACTTTCTTGGCGAAAATGCCGGCATAGGCGACATTGTAACGCCGTGAGTCATAGATGCAGTCATTGCAAGCACCATACCAAAGCAATGGAACATAGGCACCTGAATCATCATACGGTCTGCTGTGGATAAATCCATACAGTCGCCGATAGCTTTGCCATTGTTTACTACGTTGTAGTGTGTGAGCATAACGCCCTTCGGAAAGCCCGTTGTACCTGATGTGTACTGCATATTGCAAACATCGTGCATATTGACTTTTGCGCGCATTTTTGCCACTACTTCAGGGTCAACTGTGTCAGCCAAAGCATCAGCTTCTTCCCACGAGAAGCAACCCTTCTGCTTAGAATCAATAGTAATGATATTCTTAAGACAGGGAAGCTTTCTGGACTTTAGCTCACCGGGAACACAATCCTCAAGCTCAGGGCAAAGTGTCTTTATGATTTCTACGTAGTCAGAGTCCTTGCAGCTGTCAACCATAACCAAAGTATGAGTATCTGACTGACGAAGTAAGTATTCTGCTTCGTGAATTTTATAAGCTGTATTTACTGTAACCAGCACCGCACCGATTGTAACAGACGCCCAGAAGGTAATGTACCAGGCAGGAACGTTTGTTGCCCAGATTGCAACGTGGTCGCCCTTCTTTACGCCCATAGCAATAAGTGTACGTGCGAAGCGCTCAACGTCAGCACGGAACTCAGGATATGTTCTCGTATAGTCAAGCTCAGTATAGCGGAATGCGTACTGGTCGGGGAATTCTTTACATATTCTGTCCAATACATCAGGGAAGGTGCAGTCGATTAAGTGCTCCTTGGGCCAGGGGTATTTCCCTGTGCCGGCGACGCTTTCGTAGAGTTTGTTGGGTGCGCCGATTAAGTAATCGGACATATAGTTTACAAAAGCAGGGAATACAACGGCTGCATCGGTTAACGTTCTGTTCCAACGCTTAACCCACTCAAGTGATACATACCCGTCATAGCCTGATATACGCAATAAGTCCAAGGTTTCTGTAACAGGAATATCGCCATCGCCCAATATCTTATACTGAACGGCGCCGTTATCCATAACAGAGTCCTTAATGTGAATGTATTTTATATATTTACCTACGTTTTCGTATGTGGTAGCAGGAGCTTCGTTCATAAATCTGTAAGGATGATGAATGTCCCAAAGTACCGCAACATAGGGGTTATTTACTTCTTCAATGATTTTTGCAAGGCGCTTTGTATCAGAGTAAACACCTGATGTTTCAACTAAAAGATAAACGCCTTTTTTAGACGCTTCAGGCACTAATCTGTTTAAAAGTCTTACAACACGCTCGTCATCAATAGGCTCAGTTGGAGCAGGGTTTCTGTCGCCCAAAATTCTTATGTATTTACAGTTGATTTTAGACGCCAATTCTATATAGTCAAAGCCTTCCTTTAACGCCTCATCTTCGTCGCCTGTTCCGCCTAAGAAACAGGAGGAGGCAAGACAGGAAATAGAGAGATTTAATTCCTTAAGCTTATTTACAGTTTTATCTAACTGTGCGTCCGTGAAGGGGCGCGCACGTAGTAGGTTCATTTCATTTTCAAGACCGCGTAGCTCGATACCGTTAAAACCTAAGTCCTTCGCCATAATGTAGATGTCGGTCCATGACCACTCGGGACAACCGATGGTTGAAAATGCAATTTTCATTACTAAAATCACTCCAAAAATAAAATATTCCGTACTGTATATATTAACATTAACTCTTGCGATAGTCAACATTAAATTTGTTAAAAGCAAGAATGATTAACAACAAGAACAAAAAACAATAAAAAACCGCAGAGCATAAGCACTGCGGTAATTAATGTGTTATTCTATAGGCTTGCCGGAGTCAGTAAGAACCAGCGAAAGCTGACCTGTCAACACATCGGCGTAGTTTAGAGAAACGGCCCTTTGTGTTTCTGCAAAGGCTGAAATGTTTTCTAAAAGTACGTTAAATGTATGCGGATAAACCGCCTTGATAGTGCCGTAGCGGATGGTAATGCGCTTGCGACCTTTTTTAACCGTAATTTTCACACGGTTTCCTATATTTTCCTCTATAGTTGTTTTTACACGGGAGATATCGCTTCTTTCAATCACGATTAACACCTTCTTCATATTAATTTCAAGAACCCAAATTAATACCAATGTTAATTCTATCATAAAAGGTCGTATTCTGTCAAGTACTATAATTTTACACCAAAAAGGGATGTAAAAAAGTCCTGACCGCAAAAAGGCAAAAGATATTGTTTAAGTAGTTAGTGCAAAACAAAAGGTTTATGACAAAATTGTTGAAAATTCTCAGTTTTTGAGATTTTTCTAAATTTGCGCCTTTTTGCTATGAACAAACCTCACTTCTCGTCATACCACGTACGACTTCGGGTAATCCCTACGGGTTCGGTTTGCCCATTCAGAAGCACTTTTTTCTATCCTTTTTCAAAAGAAAGAGGGACTGTAAAATAACTTCAAGTTATTTTACAGTCCCTCTGAACTATTGAATCAGTAATTCTTTCTTTTCTTTCTTATTAAACAGCATTTTCAATATAATCGGCGTCAATATAGACGATGCGATAATCAGTATAATTACGGGAGTAAAATACAGGGGGTCTAATAACCCTACCGACAAGCCCTTTTGGGCAACAATAAGAGCAACCTCGCCGCGTGTCATCATACCTACGCCCACAATAAGACTGTCGGTATTGGAATATCCACAGAATTTAGACACCATACCGCAGCCGAAAATTTTGGAAATCAGTGCTACGATAACGAAGCATATAGAAAATGCGAACATCATCCAGGTCATACCCTCTATATTGGTTTTAAGACCGATACCTGCAAAGAATACAGGACCAAACAGCATATATGAGCTTACTGACATTTTGCGGTCGATATATTCTGCATCTCTGATATTACACAGAATAATACCTGCAAGGTAAGCACCTGTTACATCAGCTACGCCAAAGAATTTTTCAGCACAGTATGCAAGTGCCATACACAGTCCAAGACCAAATATGGGAATACGCTGTGTGTGAATGTGGCGTCCCTGGTCAAGCCATTGAAAAATCCTGTAGAATATAAGTCCTACCACAATGGCAAAAACGAAGAAGAGAAGGGTTTTAACCAAAACCGCCAGAATTTCGTTAGTTCCGCCTGAGGAGTTACCGCCTACACCTACAACAACTGTTAAAACCATAATGCCGATGATGTCGTCAATGATTGCAGCACTCACGATAGCAGTGCCAAGCGGAGATTTCAGCTTGCCAAGCTCTGACAGAGCCTTTACGGTAATGCCAACGGAGGTTGCGGTCAGTATAACGCCTATAAATACTGCTTTGTAGAAATGTATGCTTCCCACAGCGGCAATGCCGTAAAATGCCATATAAAGGAGTGTGCCGCACAAAAGTGGAACAAAAACGCCGCAAACAGCAACTGCACAGGCGAAGGGTCCTGTCTTTATCATATCGCGAAGATTTGTCTCAAGACCTGCTGAAAACATAATTAAAATTACGCCGATTTCTGCCAGATAGGACAAAAACTCAGTTTGCTCAACAAATCCAAGAACACTGGGACCAATGAGTAATCCTGCCAAAATTTCGCCTACAACCTGAGGAACTTTGCATTTTCTTGCAAGTAATCCCATGAGTTTTGCTGCGGTAATAATAATAGCTAAATCTTTAAAAACTTCATAAGCATGCATAGCTTACACCTCGAATTTACGCATCCTCTTTTGCTGTGTGGATGACGATTTTTTTCCATTTTCCTGTCATATAGAAGATGGTACATAATAAAAGTGCTGCGATTGAAGCTACGGGAGCACCAAGACCTACGCCTGTAAGTCCCCAGTTGAGAACCATACCAAATAAGAACGATGCAGGAATTCTGAACAATATGGATGAAAGGACACCGTTTATAAGTGAAAATGTGGTATGACCCGAACCGATAAACAAACCATTTATACAGAAGAATATGGGTGCGATTAAGTAATCATACTTAAACGCTTTCATATAGTCAACGCCGCACTGTATGAATTCAGGGTCATCGCCGAACATATACATACAGCTTTGCGGGAATATTCCCACGAGCACAAATATCACAATGCTTATTCCAAGAGCAATAGCAGCACCTGTTAACATAGTATGCGATGCCCGCTTGTACTTGCCAGCGCCGATGTTTTGTGCACTCATCGCAGAAATTGATGTACTCATAGCAATACCGGGAAGTATTGCAAATCCGTTTAATTTTCCTACAGCGCCAACGGCAGCAGAGGCCATAACACCGAAGGAGTTAACCAAGGTTGTCAGGAACAAGAAAGACAACCCCGACGCCACATTCTGGATAGAAGTGGGAATACCTATTTTTAAAATAAGCTTTAACTGTTTCTTTGAAAATGCCTTAAATGACTCTAAGCTGAAATCAAAGATAAAGTCGTTTTTAGCAAGATATATTATACACAAAATCATACTTATTGCCTGAGAGATAATTGTTGCCCAGGCAGCACCTGCAGCGCCCATATTAAACTGTGCCACGAACAGAAGGTCAAGTATAATATTTACTCCGCAAGCAATCGCAACAAACAGTAAAGGATTTTTGCTGTCGCCAAGACCGCGCATCAGCGCACTTAATGCATTATATCCAAAAATAAAAATTGTACCCGTCATACTTATAATAAAATACCTTTTTGCTTCTAAAAAGGACTCAACAGGTGTATTGATAGCGCGTAGTATCGGGTCTGCAAGACCTATCATAACGACAGTAAGTACAACTGCCGCAACAAGCAGTGAAATAAGCAACGTTGCAATAACCTCGTGCATACCACGTCTGTTTTCCGCACCCTTGTACTGACCAATTAAAACGGTAGCACCAACAGACAAGCCAAATACCATATTAGTAATAATAAATGAAACCTGACCGCCGATATTTACACCTGACATAGCGGCTTCGTTGGCAAAGTTACCAACGATAAGCATATCCACCGTGCTGTACAGCGACTGAATGATATTGGAAATCAAAACGGGAAGTGAAAAAAGTATCAACTGCTTTACTACATTTCCCTCCGATAAATTGTTCTCAAATTTTGCCATAGACTCACCTTTACTTTCCTATTTAACAAAAACCTTACATATTGTAACACTTTAAAATCTAAAAATCAACCTTTTTTACAACATTTTTTTAAACAAACAGAACAAATGTTTGCATTTTTTAATAAACCATGCTATACTTAATGTATAGTGAGGTGTTTTGCTATGGAATTAGTAAAAAAAGAAAAAGAAGTTTATGAATTTATAAAAAGGCAAATCGAGCTTGAGGGCTATCCGCCGTCTGTGCGTGAAATCTGCACAGCGGTAGGTTTATCTTCTCCCTCAACCGTTCAAAGATACATCAACAGCTTAGAAGAAAAAGGCTATATAGTAAAAGGCGGCTCAAAAAAACGTGCCATTACATTGCCCAAACAGGAAAACGAGGTAGAAGTAATGAGTGTGCCCATAGTTGGCACAGTTGCTGCAGGTAAGCCGATTTTAGCCGAAGAAAACGTTGAGGAATATTTCCCGTTGCCTATTAATTATGCAGGAAAAAATGACATGTTTATGTTAAAGGTCAAGGGCGAAAGTATGATTAATGTCGGTATTTTAGATGGCGATTATGTAATTGTTGAAAGTACGGAAATTGCCCGAAACGGCGAAATTGTAGTGGCACTTTTAGATGACAGCGCAACGGTAAAAACCTATTACAGAGAAAAAGACTATATAAGGTTACAACCTGAAAACGACTTGCTCGAACCTATTATATCAAGAGATGTTAAAATTTTGGGTAAGGTTTCGGGAGTTTTCAGAAAATATTAGAGGTGGATTATGAAAGAATTAATAAAGTTAATTACGGATAAAGAAAAACAGGAGGTAATCCGCCTTCGCCGTGAGCTGCACAAGCGTGCAGAGCTTTCGGGTAATGAATATAAAACAGCAGAATTTATAGAGGAGTATTTGCATTCGTTAGGACTTGAAACAAAACGCTCCTTTAATACAGGAGTAGTCTCATTTTTAGACGCAGGAAAGGATAGCACCGTTCTTTTGCGCGCAGACATCGATGCCCTTCCGGTATCAGAGCCTCACGATACGGCTTATAAGTCAGAAACAGAGGGCGTTATGCACGCCTGCGGACATGATGCACATATAGCGGTGCTTTTGTGTACAGCTAAGGTATTGACAGAATACCGTGACAAACTCAATGTAAATGTACTTTTTGTATTCCAGCCGGCAGAGGAAATGGATGGCGGTGCTGAGCCTATGATATCAGAAGGAATACTTGAGGAATACAATGTAACAGAAGCTGCAGGACTTCACGTTATGAATGACGTACCTGTGGGCAGTGTTATGATAAAATCAGGTGCCCTGATGGCAGCGCCTGATGATTTCTGTATTAAAATTATCGGTCGCGGTGGTCACGGCTCTATGCCAGAAAAGTGCCTTGACCCAATTCCTGCAACGGCAAGCATAATTGCCAATCTTAATGCTATCACAAACCAGACAATAGTGGAAGGGGAGCGTCAGGTAGTTCAGGTTTGTATGTTCCACGCCGGTACATCTTGTAATATAATTCCTGATGCGGTGGAAATCCAGGGCACAGCCAGAAGCTTTGACGAAACAGTCAGAAATGAAATTCCAAAGCTTATGGGAGAGGTTATAAAGTCAGCCTGTGACGGCACAGGACTTACCTACGAATTTTGTTTTAATTTCCGTTATCCGCCTGTTGTTAATGATAAGACAGTAGCCCACAAAATGCAAAAGGCGATAGAGAAATATATGGGAAATATTGTTATAAGTTGGGAAAATCCCATTATGGCAGGAGACGACTTTGCATATTTTGCCCAAAAAGTGCCCGCAAACTATTTTTATCTGGGCACAGGAAATGAAAAAAAAGGCATAACTATGCCCTTACATAACACATATTTTGACATAGACGAAGATGGTCTTATTGTAGGTGTAGGAGCATATATTTCTTACATTTTGGGGGCTTTTTAAAAAAATAAAAATTTTTCTTGACAAGGGGTAATTTGTGTAGTATAATATCTCTTGTCGCTGAGAGACGAGATAGTGTGGGCGCATAGCTCAGCTGGGAGAGCATCTGCCTTACAAGCAGAGGGTCACAGGTTCGAGCCCTGTTGTGCCCACCACATTATCTTTTATGGCTCGGTAGTTCAGTTGGTTAGAATGCCAGCCTGTCACGCTGGAGGTCGTGGGTTCGAGCCCCATCCGAGTCGCCACTTGCCTCTGTAGCTCAGTCGGTAGAGCAGGGGACTGAAAATCCCCGTGTCGGTGGTTCGATTCCGCCCGGAGGCACCATTGACAATTTAAATTTAATATATGCGGGAGTGGCTCAGTGGTAGAGCGTCACCTTGCCAAGGTGAACGTCGCGAGTTCGAATCTCGTCTTCCGCTCCAGAAAAAAGCACTTGCAATCGCGAGTGCTTTTTTATTTTATCAGCTTGGATTATATACCATAATCCAACTAAGTAACAACTTCTCTCTTTTGCACACGTATAGTTTTTTGCGTTTTATACAAAATGCACGTAATAATTCTGAAATTATTTTGCAATATTGACAAAAAATCGCTTGACTTTAAAAAATCACTGTGCTATACTTGTGATATGTGGTATAAGTATAGGTGTATCTATGCCTATTTTTGGGGGAAACTATGAGATTAAAAGACGGATTTATGTTAAAGAAAATATTAGACGATTATATAGTAGTCCCGACAGGAGATAACATTGTAGACTTTGCGGTTGCAGTTTCCCTGAATGAAAGCGGTGCTTTTTTGTGGGAGCAGCTCTCGAAAGAGAAAACAATCTTTGAGCTTGCAGACGCATTGGCTGCAGAGTATAACGTTTCCAGCGAAGAGGTAATTGGCGATGTTGCAGAGTTTGCAGAATTGTTAAAGACACACAATTTCCTCGCAGAGTAAAAAGTTGAAAGGCGGGTTCATATTGCAAAACCGAAAATCCGAAACAGGCAGATGGATTTTTAAACGTATCCGCACTTTTATACCGTTTATACTGATACTTGTGCTTATTGTGATTGCTATATCTTATATTGGTGTTCAGTTTTCACTTGTTTCAAAGAGCCTTATAGATATTGCTACAAATCAAGCAGAGGGAAACCTGAAAGCTTCAGTGATAAAGCTTATAGCGTGCCTCATTACTCAGCTTGTTCTACAGATAGTATATGTGAGAATACATATTACAGTAAGCGGAAAGCTTACTATGTCCATAAGGTCGGAGCTTTTTTATAAAATGCTTTCCAAGGACTACGGTCAGGTTTCCAAAATCCATTCGGGAGAAGTGCTGAACAGACTTGTCAGCGACATAGCCCTTTTGGCTGAAAAATCCACAGAAATCATACCCAATGTTATGGCGTTGGTATCTACTGTGTTGTTCAGTTTTATTGCTCTTTACAATTTAGATAGCAAGTTTGCGCTGTGCTGCTTAGTCTTCGGACCGGTGGTGCTGCTTGCAGCCTATATATATAAGAAGAAAATCAAAACTCTGCACCTGCAATGCAGAGAAAGTGACGGCAAGGTTCGCTCGCATCTGCAGGAAACAATTCAGAATTTTATTGTTGTAAAGGCTTTTGGCAAAGAAAGCCTTATGCGAAAAAATTCTCTAAAGCTTCAGTGTGAAAATTACCGACTAAACGTTAAACGTTCAACAATCGGTATTATTTCAAATATATTATTCTTTCTGGCTATGACCGTAGGCTACTACGCAGCCCTTGCGTGGGGTGTATATCGCTTGAGTATAGGTGACGCTACGTTTACCTTTGGTACGTTGACTGCCATACTTTCGTTGGTGGGGCAGATTCAGTCCCCCTTCCGTGAGATTGCGTCGGTGTTTCCACAGGTTTATATGGTATTGGCTTCAACAGAAAGATTGATTGAACTTGACAAGCTGCCTGATGATAAACAGGATACAGAGTTTTCTTTTGAAGATGCTGAAAAGTTTGAGAGCCTTGCATTTAAAAATGTAAGCTTCTCTTACGGCGAGGTTTCAGTTTTACAAAATGTCAGTTTTAATGTAAAAAAGGGCGAATTTATTGCTCTTTGCGGTATTTCGGGAGCGGGCAAGAGCACACTTTCAAAAATTTTGCTTTCAGTAATCAGACCTGATAGTGGCAGAGCCTATGTTACTGTCGGCGGTTGTGATACTGAATTTTCAGCAGGAACAAGAAAGCTTTTCTCATACGTTCCTCAGGGGAATTTGATTTTGTCGGGTACAATTCGTGACAACATTACCTTTTGTGACGAAAAACCTGATATGGATAAGATAATTCGCGCTGCAACTGCAGCCCAGATTATAGATGATATTAATAAAATGCCCAATGGCTTTGATACCGTACTGGGCGAAAAAGGTCACGGCTTGTCCGAAGGTCAGGTGCAACGACTGGCAATCGCCAGAGCACTATACCATGACGCACCGATACTTTTGTTAGACGAAGCAACGTCGTCACTCGATATTGCAACAGAGGACAGACTCCTTAGCGCAATCAAATCAATGACCGACAAAACCTGCATTATCATTTCACACAGACGTGAGGTAATGGAGGCGTGTGACAAGACTTACATATTGCAGAATGGCTCACTTAACGAGCTTCGATAAATATCCCCCCCGGATCTTTATTAATCCAATCTCAGATTAAAGGAGGAAAAAAAATGGCAAAAAATAAGGTATTCAAAAAGATTACCGCTTTGGCTATGGCTATTGCTTTAGTTGTATGTTTTGCTGTTAGTGCTTCTGCTGAAGTTAATGTTTCAACAACAACAAAATATGTTGGCGATGATATCGAAGTTAACGTAACTGTTACAGCCACAGAAGGCGAAATTGCAGAAGGCACAAACGTAACATACTACGCTACAAATGGCGATGGAAATGTTCACATCGATCAGGTTAAAGCTACAGGATCAAGCGCAACATTTAACTTTAATGTTGACGGCGTTGCTCAGCTTAACAGTGATGTTAAAATCGGCTACACAGGTGCAAGTGCAGCAAAAGATGAAAAAATCACAGGTTACACAGTAACATATCCTGACGGTTCATCTGAAGTACTTCCTACAGAAGATGCAACATCAGTTCAGTTTGCTTACACACCTTCTGCTCAGGGCAAGGCGTTTGATACTGTAACACTTACAGGCGATGCTACACTCGGTACAGCTGAAGAAAGCTACGGTACAGTTACAGTAACATTTGCTTCAATTACAGGCGATGTAACAATCGCAGTTGTAGAAAAAACTTCTGTTGTTGAAACAGCAGCAGTACCTGAAGTACTCGCAGTAGGCGCAGTTTACGTTAAGGAAAACAAAAACTATGAAGCTGGCATCAAAATTGATGGTTACTATGATGACAATGGTAATAAAGTTGTAGATTCAGCTTACAACGCTGATGCAGTTGGTAACAGAAAGGTAACAGTTATCGGTAAGGCTACAGATGCTGAAGAGTTCGGTGTTATCATTTCAGAAACAGCTATCGAAGCTAAGCAGTACACAGCAGATGAATTTAAAGCAGCATTTGTTGACACAAACAAATCATTTAGTGCTATAACAAAGAATGACAAAGGCAAATTTGCTGTACAGATTATCGATACAAACAACGAAGCTGGCGCTGATCTTATTAAAGCAGATACAAATTATTATACAGCTGTATACGTAAAAGACGAAGCAACAGGTGTATATGAAGTAGCTATCGGCTCAACAGTAAGAGCATCATCAGCAGTAACTGAATAAGATAGGGAGGTAGAGATATAATGAAAAAATATGTAAAACCGAGCATTAATGTAATTGAATTACAGCTCAAAGAAAATATCGCTGCTGTACCTACAACAGTTTACAAGGGTTCTTCAAGAAGTAACGCTATTCGAGCTGAGAAAGCAGTATCAATGGCTCTTTCTTTGGAAGGCTCAGGTATTACAGACGGCGATTACACAGTTAGCTAATTAAGTGAAATTATGTTTTATCGTATTGCAAACATTTTAATTGAAATTAAAGAGTTTGAAAACGAGTATTTAGAGCATAGATTAAGTGCGTACCTGGATCCAGGTACGCACCCTATGCCTGATATTACGTTTTCATTCAAGGAAAACTATTCAATCACAGTGCCCGAGGGCAGAGATTTCAGAAGACTTGATGCGTGGTATTGGATTGATATGGGAGAAGATGGGTACTCTGCCATAAAGCAGGGTTCAAAAACTCGTATAAATCTCAATCGTATGGACTTTGATAAGTCCTGCAAAAACGTATCCATAGAATACGTGGATATTAAAGATTATTATAAAGACCTTACGACAGATCGCGTGCTGCATATGATTTTAGGCGATGCTTTTGCATTTTGCCAGACAAACTATGGACAGACAGTCCTTCATTCTGCAGCCGCTTCATATAAAGGACAGGCCATATTATTTTCAGCGCCGTCCGAAACCGGAAAATCAACACACACGTCTTTGTGGAAAAAATTCTACCCCGATGATGTTGTGTTATTTAATGATGACACACCTGTTATTTTAGAACAAAACGACAGGCTCTATGCTTGCGGCACGCCTTGGAGCGGCAAGACGGAAATTAACGAAAACGAATATTTCCCGTTGGCTGCCATTGTGTTCTTAAAACAGGGTAAAGAGAATTCTATACGCCCGCTTTCTACAGTTGAGTCAGTGGTAAGACTTCTCAACGAAACAAAGAAACCGGTGTTTGAACATTTAATGGATAAACATATGGAAATTATCACAAACATTATCAAAAAAACGCCTATATATGAGCTTACCTGCAATATATCCAAAGAGGCGGTTGATTTGGTAAAGACGACGGTATTTCCTGAAGATTAATAGCTGCGTTACGCGGCAGATTGGAGAGCTATATGAAAAGAGTAGTATCTTTAATACTTAGCCTATGTTTAATTATGTCAATGTGCGTTTTTGCAAGCGCTCTTACATTTTCAGACCTTTCAGATAACCATTGGGCTTATGGCGACATTATGGCATTGGTTAATGAAGGTACAATCAACGGCTATGAGGATGGCACATTCAAGCCTTCAAAAACAGTAACCCGTGCTGAATTTGCCAAAATGATTGGTAAATGGAATCAAAAATATAATGGTACATATCAAGACCTTAAAGACACACATTGGGCATATGATTACATTATGTGGTCAGGTCTTGAGTCTTCTGGCTCTATGATTTATCCCGATGTGGAAATCAAAAGAGGAGAGGTTATAAACCTCATCTGGAAGAGAAACGGTTCTCCCAAGCATGATGCTGCGCCCACCGCTATAACAAAGCAGGGCACAAACTCTGATGCGGTATCATGGGCATATACAATTGGTCTTATGAAGGGTGATGACGGTTTAAATTTGCGTCTTGACAGTTCGTTGACAAGAGCAGAAGCAGCGACTCTTATCATCCGCTCGCGTGAAATGGTAGCAGCGGATGCTACAAACAACTTTATTGATGTTGTTGATGAAGAATTATTAAAAAGAGTTTATAACACATTAAATCTTTTAGGCTATGAATACGAAGCAGACAGAGTTCTTACAAATGCAGAGCTTGCAAGAATGGCTGTGGTTTTTGCTGCAGACGGCAGTGCTATTCACTTTAGTGGCGGCGATCAGACTACTAATGGTAATGAACCTGCTGTGCACTTTGAACACAAGTACACAAAAGAAATGTTTATACTATGCAAAAAAGTCTGGGGCGAAGATTTTTATACACTTGAAAACGCAGATGCTCCGGCTACAATACAGGATGCTGTAGGTGCTATTATGTATGGCTTTATCAGAAGAGGTACAGCACCTTCTGATTTGGGAAAGCAGAACGACTATTATTCCGATTGTAAAAACATAAGTAATGCAGTTTATGAAAATATGTTTTTAACCTATGCTAAAACTCATGGCATCAAGCTTTATGCAAACGGAAAATTGGGAGCAGACGAACCTGTTACAGTTAAAAAGTATGCTGCTTTACTGCTTCAGTTTAATGAAGCAATGGGTTTAGGCGTATGTTATAACAATGGCACAAAAAGTAATGCCAAGCTGAATACTTATTTATCTACTTATTCGGCAAATTATAAAGATTTTTACAATATCGTTAACGGAATACCAAAGTCAGTTTACAACCTGAAAAATGAGGGTGTTGTAGCTAAAAATTCCTACAATGCAGCAAATCAGTGCGCGTTTGTCTACAGCGCTTATTTGGCTGAAGTAGCGAATTATGTAAAGACAAATGCAAGCTGCTCACTAAATTATACTTTCTATCCTTCGGCTTCATTTGAGCAGAATAACAGGGTGTTGTTTACTGCAAAAATCTTTGTTTCCGGCAAGCAGGAAAGCGCAAGCTTTTCTGTTGACAGTCTTTTTGGCGATATGATGAAGACTCCTACAGGTAAGACAGTAAAAGCAGGCGAGGATTTTTACGTTGTATTTGAAACATACGAGCCCCTGATGGATATATACCTCCCCCGCGGTGGTGCATACGTAAAGGCAGTATTTGTTGATTAATAACATTAGACTATAACTCGAATTAAGGAGAAAATACCAGTGGATAAACAAATTAATTTAATGGATTTATTGAGACTATATATGAAGCGTTGGTGGTGCTTGATTATCGCAATGGTAATCGGTGGCTTGCTGTCAGGTTTGTTTACAGCATTTTTTGTAACACCTATGTACGTTTCAGCCGGTTCGTTGTATGCAGAAAACACAACAGACGTAGTAGCAACAACTACCGACATCAACTTAAGTGAAGTTATGGTTAGACAGGAGCTTGTTAAAACCTATGCAGAGGTATTGACAAGTAACGTATTTTTAAAGAAGGTAGCAACAGAAAGCGGTCTGGGTTACAACCATGAGCAGATTTTGTCTATGGTTAATATGACAGATAAGAGTAATACAGAAATTCTTGTTATCAGCGTAACCTCAGCAAATCCTCAGCATGCGTATATTATAGCTCAGACTATTATAAATTTGGCGTCGGAGCAGATTATGGCAATTGTTGAGGGTGGTAACGTTAAGATTCTTGACGAACCTGAATACCCTCAAGCACCTTCATCTCCCAATATTTTAAGGAATGTTGAAATTGGTGTATTTGCTGGCTTGTTGATAAGCTTAGTTTTAGTATTTGCTATTGAAATGCTTGATAACAAAATAAAAGATGCTGACGTTATTTCTGAGACATTTAAATATCCGGTATTAGGAGAAGTTCCTTACTTTACAACCAATGCTAAGGAAAAACAAAAAAAGAAGAAAAAAGAAAAAACAGAGGATAATAAAGATAATTAGTCAAAATACAAAGACCAATTTAAATAGAGGGATATAAATGTTTTTTAAAAATTTACTTGCAACGGATGATCCAAAACAGATAAAAGACGTAACCCGTATATCAGAAAGCTTTAAAAATATCAGAGCAAATATGATGTTTGCGCTTGCGGGCGCTAAAAAGGAAAAGGCGAAGATTATACTTTTTACCAGCGCGGAGCAGGGTGACGGTAAGAGTACAAGTTGCGTAAACGTTGCAGCGGCATACGCTGATTCAAATGCAAAAGTGCTTATAGTTGACGCCGACCTTCGCCGTCCTAAAATTGCGCGTTATACAAACAACGATAAAAAAGCAACAGGCTTGTCTGACTATCTTGGCGGTTTTTGTACATTGGAAGAGGCAATTTCTAAACCTGCCGGTTGCAATTTTGACTGTATATTCTCAGGAAGAGTTCCGCCTAATCCGTCAGAGCTTTTGATGATAGATGAAGTTGAGCATATGTTTGAACGTCTTGCAGAGATGTATGACTACATTTTCATTGATACACCTCCTGTAGGTATTGTTTCTGAGACCATTTACTTAACACAGTTTGTAACAGGTGTTGTACTTGTAGTTAAAAAGGACAGCTCACACTTTAAGTCAGTTAAAGAATCTATCACATTACTGGAATTTGCCAAGGCTAACATTTTAGGCTTTGTAGTAAACGATGCGTTTGATGCAAAATCCAAGAAATACTACTACAAGAGAAGAAGATATTATTACTACGAATAAGAATAAGCCACGCTCAGCGTGGCTTATTCTGTTTAAGGAGAAAATATGATAAAAAAGATTTTACTTTGGTCAGCTGTAATTTTTATGTCTTTGCAGATTTTCGGTTTTTCTTCAAAGACGGCAACAGAGTCTTCGGGTACGAGTGAAAAAATCGCAAACAGCATTATAAAAATAGTTGAAAATGTAATTGAAATAGAGGGCCAAAAAAGAGAAGAAGTATTTTATACAGTTCATTTTGCAATTCGAAAATGCGCCCATTTTGCAGAATTTTTTGTTCTTTCTTTGCTCACGTTCTTTCTTGCTCGCAGTTATGGTTTAAAAGTAGGCTTGTGCGCAAAAATTAGCTTAGGTTACTGTCTGCTGTTTGCCGCAGCTGATGAAATTCATCAGCTTTTTGTATCGGGACGAAGCGGCGAGCTGCGTGATGTTGCAATAGATTTTTGCGGCGGAATATTTGCAAATCTCTGCACAATTTCAGTAATAAACATGAAAAAATATTTTTTCGACAAAAAATAAAATAATTCACTTTTAACAATTTGTTCATACCAAGGTAAAAAATATAGTTTATTATAGTATTGTAAAGAAAAAATACGCTCGGAGGTAAAGCTATGGAGGACTTCAAGAATAACTTTAACGAAGAAAACGAGACATATGAAAATTTTGCAAATGAAAATAAAGAGGAAACAGAAAACAATGACTACACTTGGTACGAGGACGAATACAAGTCGGTAATGTGTGGCACAGTATCAGAAGAACACGCCCTTTCTGTTTATAGACCCAAAGTAAAGAAAAACAAATTTAGAAACCCTGTTTTTGCGGCAATTGTAAGCTCAGTGGTAACAACTGCAATTTGTTTTGGCATATTTGTTGCTGTTGCCTCAGGTATAGCAGCCCGAAAAACAGAAGCCCCCGGGGCAAGCTCATTGTCTATAGTTACAGGAGATAATAGCGGTATTAAAAATGTTGCAAACAAAAAAACAGGCGAAAAAATGTCTGTTCCTGATATTTACGATACAGTTTCTCCGTCGGTTGTAAGCATAATCTGTACTTCTAAGTCAAATGGACTGCAGTCAGCAACAACAAGCAGCGGCTCGGGCGTTATCCTTACAAAAGACGGATATATTGCAACAAATAACCACGTAATAGATGGTGCTTCCATTATTACTGTAAAAACTATCGCAGGGCAGAGCTTGGATGCACAAGTTGTTGGTGCTGACGCAAGAACAGACCTTGCCGTCTTAAAGGTTGAGTGCGATAAAGAACTGCCCTATGCTGATTTGGGCGACTCTGCGGCATTAAGAGTAGGCGATATGGCTTTAGCTATCGGCAACCCCTTAAAGGAGGAGCTTGTAAGCACTCTTACAGTTGGTTATATAAGCGCCATTAACCGTACTATGATTATTGATGAACGCCAGATGACAATGCTGCAGACCGATGCAGCAATTAACCCCGGCAACTCAGGCGGTGCTTTAATTAATGTATATGGTCAGGTAATCGGTATTACAACTGCAAAGTCAACCGGCTACGATGTGGAGGGTCTTGGATTTGCAATCCCTATAAATGAGGCAATTCCCGTGATTGAATCAATTATCGAGCACGGTTACGTTACAGGTAGACCCCTGGTTGGTATTACAGGTATTGACGTAACGGAAAGCATAGCAGCAGTTAATGACTTGCCTGTGGGCGTGTATGTTGACTCTGTGGTATCAGGCGGAGCAGCAGATGAAGGCGGCATTAAGCCCGGCGACGTAATTGTAAAATTTGACGGCAAAAAGATAGAAAATGTCGACCAGATAAATGCTATTCGTGATGAACACAAGGTTGGCGACAAAATTGAGGTTACTGTATCCAGAAACGGAAAAAATATAAAATGTACCATTGCACTTCAGGAGGAAAAACCCTCATCAGAGACTAAGTCAGAAACACAACAGGCAACACCTCAGGCACCTCAGGGCGGCTCACAACAGTATAGCTTTCCCTCTGATTTCTTCTCGTTCTTTGGTTGGTAATGACCCCTTAAAATATAAATCTTATCCCCTTAAAAGAGGTGGTGGCATACGTGCTGCTGCTTCTTTTTTATGCTTGACATCAAGGGGGTGTTGGAGTATAATTGGCATATACGGAGTATTGCTGCGCAAAACTCCTGCGAGTTTACAACTCGCTTGCAGACATTGTGTCTGCATATGCCAATTGACGGCGTCGCCAAAATCTCCTTGCAAGCAAAGATTTTGGCTCCTGGTAAAATTGACGCATAAAAGAAATTAATAAGTGTTTATTTGTAATGAGTTTCAGTGAGGAATGATTATGAATATATTAAAAAAGAAAGCAAAACAGGATAACGAGGGCTTAAACATTATTATCGTAGGCTGCGGCAAGGTAGGTACTACGCTTGTTTCGCGTCTGTGTGAGGAAGGTCACGATATTACCGTTATTGACAAAGATAAGGATGTAGTTCACGACATATGTGAAACATACGATGTTTTAGGTATTGTGGGCAACGGCTCAAGCTATAAGGTTCAGATGGATGCAGGTATCGAAAATGCAAATCTTATTATTGCTGTTACTGATTCTGATGAACTGAATATCCTGTGCTGCACAATGGCAAAAAAAGTAGGTAAGTGCTCAACAATTGCAAGAGTGAGAAATCCTGACTACAGTGAGGAGCTTCACTACCTGCGTGAAAAGTTGGAGCTTTCGATTATATTAAATCCCGAGCTTGAAACTGCAAACGAAATTGCAAGACTCTTAAAATTCCCATCAGCACTTTCAATCAACGCCTTTGCAAGAGGCCAGGTTGAAATGATTACCTTTAAAATCCCTGAGAAGAATATGATTTGCGGTATGCACCTTTATGAGCTTCAGCAGGAGTTTCCTTTCCAGGTGCTTATTTGTGCTGTAGAGCGTGACGGGGAGCTTACCATTCCTAACGGTTCTTTCGTATTGCAGGCGGGAGATGTTGTATCCTATGTTTCTACAGTTAAGAACGCAAACAATTTCTTTAGAAAAATAGGCTTAAAAACTCATAGAGTAGCAGATACATTTATTGTTGGCGGCGGAAGAACGTCTTATTACCTTGCCAAGCAGCTCATAGATATGGGCGTTCAGGTAAAAATCATTGAGCGCGATATTGCAAGATGTGAAGAGCTTAGCCTCCTTTTGGATAAGGCTATGATCATCTGCGGCGACGGAAGTGACGAAAAACTTCTTGCTCGTGAAGGATTTTTTGAGGCTGAATCATTTATACCGTTGACAGGTATGGATGAGGAGAATATTCTCCTTACGCTCCACGCTAAAAGAAGCCCCAATACAAAGGTTATCACCAAGGTAAACAGAATTACCTTTAACAAGGTTATAGACAGCTTGGAGCTTGGTAGTGTCGTATATCCTAAATATATAACTGCCGAGGCGATTATTGCCTACGTCAGAGCTAAAAAGAATTCTATCGGCAGCAATGTAGAAACTCTGTACCATATTTTTGGTGACAGAGCAGAGGCTATAGAGTTTAAAATACAGAGCGGTTCTCCTGTTGTAGGAATTCCTCTCAAGGATTTGAAATTGAAGAAAAACCTTCTTGTTGCCTGTATTACACGCAGCGGCAAAGTTATTATTCCCGGCGGTAATGACTCCATTGCTGTAGGCGACAGAGTAGTGGTAGTTACCATGGAAAGCGGCTTTAAAGATGTTGCGGACATACTTGTTGAGGACTAATAGTTATGAATAGAAAGGCTATACTTTATATTTTAGGCTGGGTACTTAATATTGAAGGCGCATTTATGATTTTGCCCTTTTTGGTTTCGCTGCTTTATGCAGAACCCCAAGGTTGGTCATTTATGATTGTTGCGGCGATATGTATTGCTGTAGGCGTACTTTTTGTATTAAAAAAACCCAAAAATATGGTAATATATGAAAAAGAAGGCTTTGTAATAGTTGCTTTTTCCTGGATACTTTTCAGTATTTTTGGATGTCTGCCTTTTGTGATAAATGGGGATATCCCAAACTTTACAAACGCTCTTTTTGAAACTGTGTCTGGCTTTACAACTACAGGTGCAAGCATATTGACAGATGTTGAGGCTCTGTCCCACGCAAGCCTATTTTGGCGTAGCTTTACCAACTGGATAGGTGGTATGGGCGTGCTTGTATTTTTGCTTGCAATAACGCCAATGTCAGGCGGCGGCTCACAAATTCACATTATGAGAGCAGAGAGCCCCGGTCCATCTGTTGAAAGACTTGTTCCCAAAATAAAAAACACGGCATCAATTCTTTATATTATGTATATTGTTTTGACCGCGGTGCAATTTATCTTTTTGTTAGCCGGTCGTATGCCCGTGTTTGACGCGGTTTGCGCTGTTTTCAGCACAGCAGGTACAGGTGGCTTTGCTATAAAGAACGACAGTTTTATGAGCTATTCTGCTTATATACAGTGGGTAATTGCGGTGTTTATGATGCTCTTTGGCATCAATTTCGGCGCATATTTTCTGCTGACAATCAAACGCTTCAAGCAGGCGTTCAGATATGAGGAAGCAAGATGCTATCTGGCAATAATCGTGGTAGCAACAGTAATCATCACAGTAGGTCTACTTCCTCGGGGAATGGGAATTGAACCCACGATTAGACACGCCTTTTTTCAAGTGTCGTCACTTATTACCACCACAGGCTTTGCAACGGCTGACTTTAATATGTGGCCTCAGGCGGCGAAAGTAATACTGGTGCTTTTGATGTTTATTGGCGCTTGTGCGGGCAGTACGGGCGGCGGTATTAAGGTTTCCCGTATTATGATTTTGGCAAAAACAGTAAAGAAAGAAATAATGATATACATCCACCCCAACAGCATCAAGAAAATAAAAATGGAGGGTAAAATGGTAAACCACGAAACCCTTCGTGCTACGAATGTGTACTTTATAACATTTATGCTCATATTTGTATTTTCTATATTTTTAGTGTCTTTTGAGGAGAACACGTTAGAAACCAGCTTTACCGCTGTTGTGGCAACTCTTAACAACATCGGTCCCGGCTTATCGGAGGTAGGCCCTATAGGTAATTACTCAGACTTTACGGCATTGTCAAAATACGTTTTGATGTTTGATATGTTGGCTGGAAGATTGGAATTGTTCCCTCTTCTTTTACTATTTTGTCCTTCAGTATGGACACCAAAAAAGAAACTTAAGGTTGAAGCATAAAATATTTGACTATTTAGATTTGACAGAATTTCATTTGCGTTTATTTCGGGGGGAATACGAATGAAGTTTGATTTGAAGGAAATCAAAAAAGGCATAAATTATATAAA
>JAZQBQ010000027.1:0-22297 GCA_045545755.1 Congzhengia sp.
ATTCATAATGTATCTTTCTTATATCCTTCCTGCAATTTGCTTTAAGTAGTTTAGGGATGAAAGCCTGTAGCCGATTAGGTTTTCCGTCATTTTTTCAGTACACGCCTCAAACTCGTCAATGCCTGGTTTAGAAAGCGAAAAAGAAAACGCCTTTTTGTCGTCTGCATCATGCACATAGCGCATAGCGGACAAAGTGTCCTGGGTTATAATCTGCGTGTCGGGGATGTTACCGCAGCTACGGCAAATAACACCGCCCTCTGTTGCTGAGAAAAAGCACAACTCATCAACATCTCCGCAGGCTACACAGCCGTCAAGCTCAGGTGCATAACCAAGTAAGCACAAAAGCCTTAGCTCGAACACACACTTTATAAGACGCAAATTCTTTTGTGAATTTGAAAAAAGGTAAAATGTGTTTAAAAGTAGCGGAATTAAAGCGCGCGCGTCCTCAGGGTCAGGAGAAATTGCGGCGGCTAATTCTGCAGCATAAGTGGCATAGGAAAGCCGCTCAATGTTTGCAGACAAGCCGTAAAACCCCTCGCACAATACTGCTGATGTTACAATATAGCGACCTTTTGATTCTGTTAGTAAAAAGTCGCTGTATGAAAATAGCGAGCACCCTGCGGATAGCTTACTTTTCATACTTTTGACACCGCGGGCACTAGCAGAAATAACGCCTGAGCTTTCTGTTAAAATTTTGATGATTGCGTCCTTTTCACCGACAAATGTTCTGTGCAAAACGACGCCTTTTGTTTTAATTTCCATTATATTTCAAATCCAAAGTTTGCAATTTTGCCACGCTTGTTGCGCCAGTCCTCGTTTACCTTAACCCAAAGCTCAAGATAAACCTTTTTGCCGTGGGCACGCTCTAAGTCCTCTCTTGCCTGAGTGCCGATTTTTTTGAGGAGTGCGCCGCCCTTACCTATGATAATGCCCTTGTGGGACTGCTTTTCGCAGTAGATGTTGGCTTCAATCTTTAGGCTATCTTTTTTGTCCTTCATTGAAAAAATCTCAATGGCAATGCCGTGAGGAACTTCCTTGTCAAGTGAGCGAAGTAACTTTTCGCGGATAATTTCTGCTGCAATCTGTCGCTCGGGCTGGTCTGTTACCATATCCTCAGGGAAAAACTGAGGTCCTTCGGGAATGTGGGGGATGATTTCTTCCTTTAGGGCATCCACGCCGTCACGCCTCATTGCTGAAATCGGCACAACAGCCGCAAAGTCAAATTTTTCGGTGTATTTTGTGATGACCTCAAGTAAAATGTCTTTTTTTACTGTGTCAATTTTATTTATAACTAAGATTACAGGGGCAGACTGCTTCTTTAAACCCTCTATAATTTTTTCTTCCGTTCTGCCAACGTTGGGAATAGGCTCAACCAAGAAAAGAATAGCGTCGGTATCGTGCATAGCATCAGTTGCATTTTTAACCATCAATTCTGCTAATTTACTGGTAGGCTCGTGGATACCCGGTGTGTCAGTAAAGACAATCTGCATATTTTCTTCGGTTAAGATTCCTAAAATGTTATTTCTTGTGGTCTGGGGTTTGCTTGAAATAATTGCAATTTTTTCCCCCACAAGGCGGTTGATTAATGTTGATTTACCCACGTTGGGGCGTCCTATAATGCTTACAAAGCCTGATTTATATTCCATATCGTACCTCTATTTTAAAAATTTCTTTCCGTGGAGTAATACTGTAAAGCCGAATTTTGGGAGAGCTAACATTCTTATAAATCTTGAGGGCTGTTTGATTAATCTGTAGAACCACTCAAGCCCTGCCTTTTGGAAAAAGAGCGGAGCACGCTTGACCTCTCCTGCAAAAACGTCTAATGAGCCGCCAATACCCATTGCAACCTTTGCTGATAAATCACTGTGTGCGTCAATCCAGCACTCCTGCTTGGGAAAGCCAAGGCACACAAAGAGTATGTCGGGGTTCTTTTCGTTAATATCGGCAATAATCTCTTTTTCTTTTTCAGCATCAAAGTATCCGTCGGAAATTCCCACAATATTGATACCGGGGTAAAGCTTGCATATCTTTTCAGCAGCTTTCTCTGCCACACCTGGCTTTCCGCCGAAAAGGTAAAGGGTTTTACCCTCGGGCGCAACTCTTTTTAACAATTTATTTGCCAAATCAAAGCCCGAAACACGCTCAGGCAGGGGACGTCTTAATATTTTTGACGCATACACCACGCCGATACCATCTGCGGTAACAAGACTGCCACGATTTAAGACCTCGCAGTAGTCAGGATTTTTGTATGCGTGTAAGATAATCTCAGAATTTGGCGTGTAGACAGAGGTAAGACCATCACGCTCGATGGCGGAAACCAAGAAATCTGTTGCCTCATCCATTGTGCAGGTGTCAACGCCAACTCCTAAAATGCTTAATCTATTTTCCATTGTTGCCTCCAATGTATATAATCTGTTTTCCTTGGGTGTCGATGCCGTCTAAGGACAAAACAGGAGTAATCATTTTTATATTTATGTTACGCATTTTTGCCCTTACTGCACCAGTTAACGCCCAGTCTGAGTCACAGACACTTTTTACGTGGTCTTTGTAGTAGCTTGTCTGTGGTACGGGTTTTAAGATTCCCTCGGAGAAAACCACTATAGTTTCCTTGTTGCCCGAAAGCACATCATCGTCCAGTTGTCGTGCGATTTCTGAAACGAGCACATCGTCTTTTTCGTAGACATTTTTATAGGTGTTGAGTTCTGACAGATTACCGAGCATAAATATGAATACCATTACAAAAATCACAACACCCCGCACACGACTGTTTTTCAGTAAAATTCCAAGCAATGATGCGGAAATAATAACAAGACCGAAAAGCGACGGGACAATACTTCTGTAAGTAAGCCATACGGTTTTTGTTAAAATATTTGGTAAAAGGGGAAAAATCATAAACCCAATACCTATGGGAATGCAGTATTTTGCTTTTGCTACAAAGGGGGCTCTTGCACCGAAATATCCGCAGCAAGCAGATACGGCGATAATGGCAATCGCCGGAATTGGCGAATATATTGTAAGATAAAGCCCTTCCTTTGCACCGCCAAGAGTTGTTTTTGTGCCACCGTCAACGATAATCTCAACAAACTGCGTGACAAGCTCTTTTATATTGGGAATGATTGCTGATAATTCGAATGCACTTGCTCGGCTGCCCATAGCGCCGATGTTTTGTGCTAGCTTGTAGTACACAAACATTAAAACTCCCAAAACCGCAGGCGTTATCAAATACCTGATGCGTTTTTTTGTATCCTTTACAAACCCAACAATCACGATAAATTGCAAAAGTGCAGACAACACCATAACCGACTCGTAAAAGCCGAATGAAAGCAGTGTTGCTACAACGTAAGGTACAAACAGGCTTTTTTTGTTTTCAGTTATGATTTTTGTTAGCAAAAATGCTGCTAATCCTGCAAAAAACAGCCCTACACAAATTCGGCTTGATGCAGAAATCCAGTATGTGCCTTCAAATCCTAAAGGAATTAAAAGCACGATTGCATACAGAAATGGTGTTACAAAAATTCCTGTACGCTCAAGTACGGATGCTATCAATTTCACCCCGAAAAAAAATGCCACAGAAATTATAAAAAGTGCAACCCACAAATCAGGATAAAACCTTCCCCACAATAGAGGGTCTAAAATGGATGCTATGGGGCGTGTTGCAATTGTTCCGATATTTAAGTAAACGTGAGAAAGACTATCATAAAGAGGATAGCCGCCGTACTGAATGTAATCATCAAGCACGGGAAAGTAGCGCACCCCCAAGGCAAACACCTTAAAGATAAGGGCGGCAAAGAAGCAAATATCACAAAAAATACGGGTTTTCGCCAATTTCATATACTCCACCTAATTATACCTAATTATACACAATAAATTATACCATAAACAAAGACAAAATACAAGAAAAAAAGACGTTATTTTGTAAAAATAACGTCTTTAAAATATTCTTTTACTGTCCGCGTTTTAAAAGTTCGGCAAATTTTCCGTTTTCTTTTTCTGCCAAACTATCATATGTACCCTCTTCTACCACCTTGCCGTGTTCAAAAACCATAATTCTGTCCACGTTTTTGATAGTGGAAAGTCGATGGGCAATGATGATTACCGTGTGAGATTTCATCAATGTTTCCATTGAAGCTTGAATTGCCCGCTCGGAGATGTTATCAAGAGCCGAGGTTGCCTCGTCAAATATCAATATATCGGGGTTTCCCAGCACTGCGCGGGCTATTGCAATTCGCTGGCGTTGACCACCTGATAAATCAAGACCGCCGTCGCCGACTATAGTGTTCCAGCCGTGCTCTAAATTATTTACAAATTCGTGAACATTAGCAATTTCCATTGCGTTTACGATGTCTTTGTTTGATGCTTCGGGACGCGCCATTTTAATGTTGTCCCAGATTGAGCCGTAGAAAATAAATGGATTCTGTGGCACAATACCGAAATTTATACGCAGGTCGTGAGTGGGGTAGTCGCGTATGTCCTCGCCGTGAACCTTTACCGCGCCGCCCTGAACATCATAAAGTCGCATCAAAAGCTTGGAAAACGTACTCTTACCGCTGCCTGATGAGCCGACGAGCGCAACTGCTTCGTCGTAGTTTATGCTGCAGTTAAAATCTTCAAAAATCTTTACGTTGTCATAGGCAAAGGACACGTTGTCAAACTGAATACAAGGTCTGCCCTTGGCTTTGTTTTTATCTCTTGAAACGGTAATATCCCTTATGTTTTCCAGCTTTTCGGGGACGGTGGTATCTGTTTCTAAAATATCATAAATTTTATTGAGTCCCGACATAGCGCTTGCCTTTGTAATGCCTAAACTAAGCCAGGAAATAAGTATGCCTAAAATCTCGCCCATACTGGATAAAAACGCATACAAAACACCGATTGATACACCGCGGTAAACACAGGAAATTGCACCTACCAAATACACTACCGCAGTACCCACATAGCGCAAAATCTCAACCTTTGCCGACTCTTTGTGTTGTGAAAAAGCCATAGTTATGCCTTTTTCATACATAGCGCCGATTTTGGTTTCGAAGTTTGCAAGAGTGTTTTCCTCTATGGAATAAAGCTCTACCGCGTCAATGCCGTTTAGGGTATCGGTAAGATACTTTGAAGCCTCTGATTCACTTTTTATGTAGTCCCGTGAAAGAAGGCGCATTTTTCGCCTTGCATATTTGTTTAAAAGCGCCATACAGATTGTTGTGACAAGTAAAATTACCGTCAGCAGCCAATCGTAAAAAACAAGTGCCGACAGAGAAATGACAAATGCGACAATCTGGTACGGAACACTCATAAAAATGGAGTTCATATAGGCTTTTATATTGTTCATGGGCGAGCCTAAAATACAGTTGAAAAGCTCGCCTGCAGAGGTGCTCTGGTAAAATTTCATGCCAATTCCCTGAACGTGGGAGAAAAACTTAGTACGAAGATTAAATAAAGAACCCTCTAAGGCACGCTGCATCTTAAAGAAGCCCTCCTGCCACAGAAGAACGCGGGAGGCAGAAACTGCGATGTAAACGACGCACATCATAGCAACATAGCGGATTTTGTCCATTCCCTGTAACGCGTCATTTGCGATGCCTTCGTCTACGATATATTTAATGATAAAGGGCTGAACAGCCACAAAAACGCCAACCACAAGTGCGCATATAACCGAAAAAATAAGCTTCGGCTTAAACTCCCTAAGATAAGGCCACATTTTAAACCAAAAGCTCTCGTTTTTAATATTTTTTTTCATAACGACCACCCACTTTTTCAAAAAATGAATTTGTATGTTTCGTTGGTAAAGCCATTATGTCACAGGGGGTTTTAAAAGTCAATACAAAAAACATAAAAATTTGATTACTTTTATGTTAAATTTCTATTGAAAAATATAAAAAAATATTGTAATGATACCTAAAATGTACTATAATATAATAGAATTGTTATGATTATACACTGGTGGAGGTACGCTATGGCAATAAAATTATGTGTGATTTTCGGCGGAAAATCTTCAGAACACGAGGTTTCCTGTAAGTCCGCCTACAACATTTTACAGAATTTAGACAAGCCAAAATACGACGTTATAAAGTTTGGTATCACAAAAGAGGGCGCAACGTGGCTCTACACAGGCGATGACGATAGCATCAAGGACGCAACATGGTATACCCACGACTGCGCACCTTGTGTTATTTCTCATTGTCCTAAGACGCAAGGGTTGTTCTTGCTTACTGACGGCAAGGCGGAGAAAATCAAGGTTGATGTTTTCTTCCCTGTTTTACACGGTAAAAATGGCGAGGACGGCACTATCCAGGGCGTGTTTGAGCTTGCTCAAATCCCTTACGTTGGTAACGGCGTTGCCGCATCTGCCCTTTGTATGGACAAAATCTTTACAAAGAATATTTTAGAGTGTGCAGGTATCCCTGTAACTCCTGGTTTTTACATAATTAAAAACGAAACCAAAGACGTTGACGCAATCAACAAAAAAATCAAAGATACATTTGGCTATCCCGTTGTTGTTAAGCCATCTAATGCAGGCTCATCTGTTGGCGTTTCTTTGGTAGAAACAGAAGCGGAGTTAGAACAAGCGCTAAAGGTAGCAGCAAACGAGGACAGACGAATTTTAATTGAGAAAAAACTTGAAAAGCGTGAGCTTGAGTGTGCGGTCCTTGGCGGACATTCATCAGCAGATGCATCAGTTCTGGGCGAGGTAGTAACAACAGAAAAAATGTACGACTATAACACAAAATATGTAAATTCGGCAACACAAACAGTAATCCCTGCTGAAATTTCCGAAGAAATTTCTGACGAAATCCGTGCTCTTGCAGTACGTGCCTTTTTGGCTTGCGACTGCACAGGGCTTGCCCGTGTTGACTTCTTTGTAGAAAATGGCACAAACAAAATTTACTTAAATGAAATAAACACACTTCCCGGTTTTACTAACATCAGTATGTATCCCATGCTTTGGGGAGCTACGGGAATTCCCTACTCTGAGCTTTTGGACAGAGTGATAGAACTTGCAATAAAAGAAGCGGAGGCGTAAATATGCCCGAAAAATACATAGGCGTGTTTGACTCAGGTTTAGGCGGTCTTACGTGCGTTAAGGAGCTTATGGAACTACTCCCCAATGAGCCAATCGTTTATTTTGGCGATACAGGAAGAGTGCCCTATGGCTCTAAATCAAATGAAACTATTATAAAGTATGCGAAAAGCGACATTAAGTTTTTAAAAACCTTTGATTTAAAAATGATAGTCGTTGCCTGCGGTACGGCAAGTGCCATTGCGTTGCCAGTCATAGCAGATGAACTCGATGTTCCCACATTTGGCGTTATAGATGCTGCGGCAACTGCGGCAGTTTCCGCTACCAAGAACGGGCGTATCGGCATCATCGGTACTGCCGGCTCAATAAGGTCTATGGCATACGAAAAAAGAATTAAAGAGATAAACTCAGAAATCGTCACAACAGCTACGGCTTGTCCTTTGTTTGTGCCTTTAGTTGAGGCGGGACACACAAAGAGCGAGGTAGCACGTCTTGTGGCAGAGGAATATCTGGAAGGAATAAAGTCAGCAGGGGTTGACACGCTGATTTTAGGTTGTACTCACTATCCCTTGCTGAAAGAAACTATCGCAAAGGTTATGGGAGAGAATGTAACATTAATTGACCCCGGCAAGATTGTGGCAGGATATGTTAAGGACTATTTAAAGGAAAATAATCTTTTATCAAACGGCGGCAACTACAAGTTTTTTGTAAGTGATTGCCCTGAGGATTTTGAGCATCTGGCAAAGGAATTTCTTCAAAGAAATATCCCTGGCGGAATTGAAAAAATCGATATAGAAAAATACGTGTAACAGGAGAAAACAATGGAAAATAATGCTTTAATCACATTGATTGGCAGAAATACGGTTGACGGCGAGGTAGACACTTTTGAACTGACAACCGCAGGCAAATATACAAAGCAAAACGGCAAGTACTTAGTTTCCTACGAGGGCAGCGAGATTACAGGGTATGACAACACCACCACAACCCTCAAAATTCAGGATAACTTTGTATCAATGATTCGTTTTGGCAAAAGTATGGGCTCATCTCAAATGATTTTTGAGGAAAACAAGCAGTACACAGGAGTGTACCGCACGCCTCACGGCAATATGAGCGTTGACGTTTACACCAACGAAATGGAAGTAAACGTGAACGACGATGGCGGCGAGGTTATGCTTGATTATTTTGTGCAGCTAAACAGCTGCCAGCCTGTAAGAAATAACCTTAGAGTAAAAATCAGAAAGGTGGAAAACTAAAGTGACACTTTACGAGCAGACAAGAGAATTTATAAAGGAAGTTACAAATAAAGCACTCAATACAGCAAAGGAAAAAGGCGAAATAGACTTTAGTGCTATTCCCGACTATGCGGTGGAAGAACCCCGTGAAAAGGATTTTGGCGACTTTTCTGTAAATGCCGCTATGCTTATGGCAAGGGAAGCGCGCCGTGCTCCCCGTGACATTGCAAACATAATTGTTGCAAATATGCAGACCGAGGGCACATACATTAACGAGGTAAACGTTGCAGGTGCAGGCTTTATCAATTTTAAGCTTAACCCTGTTTACATTACAGAGATTATAAAGACGGTAGAAGCTGAGGGCGACAAGTTTGGTCAATCCGACTTTGGCGGCGGCAAAAAGGTAAATGTGGAATTTGTAAGCGCAAACCCCACAGGACCTATGCATATGGGTAATGCAAGAGGCGGTGCGCTGGGCGATTGTCTTGCTAATATTATGGCACTGGCTGGTTTTGACGTTACGAAAGAATTTTACGTAAATGATGCCGGCAACCAGATAGAAAAGCTTGCAGTATCATTAATGGCACGTTATAAGCAGCTTGTTTTGGGAGAAGAAAATTACGAGTTCCCCGAGGACGGCTACCACGGCGATGATGTTCGTGAGCACGCTAAGATTTTTTTTGAAAAGTACGGCGATTCACAGGTAAATGCGCCCGATGAAGAGTTAAAGGCAAAACTTATCGACGAAACCTTATATAAAAATATTGCGGGTTTAAAAACGGGGCTAGAAAGCTATCGTATCAACTACGACGTATGGTTCCACGAGAGCACACTCCATAACGAAAATGAAGTAATGAAAACTGTGGAAGAATTAACGGAGCGTGGCTATACCTACGAGCAGGATGGTGCAATTTGGTTCCGCGCAACAGAATTTGGTTTAGAAAAAGACGACGTTTTAGTTCGTGCAAACGGCTTTGTTACTTACTTTGCAGCAGACATTGCATATCACAAGAACAAGCTTATGACAAGAAACTTTGACACCGCAATCGACATCTGGGGCGCAGACCACCACGGTCACGTAGCGCGCCTTAAGGCTGCTATGGAGGCTCTGGGCATTGACCCCGACAGATTAGAAATTATTTTAATGCAGCTGGTGCGCTTAGTGCGTGACGGAGAAGCCGTAAGAATGTCCAAGCGTACAGGCAAGGCCATTACATTAAATGATTTAATAGAAGAAACAGGTGTAGACGCAGCGAGATTTTACTTTAATCTGCGTCAGGCAAACAGCCACTTTGAGTTTGACTTGGAGCTTGCAGTTCGCCAGTCAAGTGAAAACCCTGTGTTCTACGTTCAGTATGCTCACGCCCGTATCTGCGGTATTTTAAAAGCAATGGCAGAGCAGGGCGCAACAGTTAAGGCATTTGCATACATCAAGCCTGAGCTTCTTTGTGATCCCAAGGAAATCGAGCTTATGAAGATGATAGCAAAATTCCCCGAAGAAATAAGAGCCGCCGCCGCAACGCGTGAGCCCAGCAGAATTACAAAATATTCTATGGACTTAGCAGCAGCGTTCCACGCATTTTACGGTGCGTGCAAGGTAGGCTGTGAGGACGAGGATTTGAGAAACGCACGAATTGCATTAGTTGCGGCTTGCCGACAGACAATCAAAAATTCACTTACAGTTTTAGGAATTGACGCTCCCGAACATATGTAGGAGGTACAACGTGAAAAAATCACGTTTGCCTTCGGCGGAATTAATTGCACCGCCGAATTTCCGTGCCTAAGGGCACGAAGCGGCGATGTGCATAATTTCCATTATACGCCTTATCCGCCCACGAAAAGTGCGTATACATTTTTAATTACCATCTGTGGGCGGAAAGGCTATGGAAATTAAAATGAAAAAGAGAATTATAAGTATTGTACTAGCATTTGTGATGATTTTTTCCTGTGTCGGCGTTTCTGCTGAAACCAGAGGAGAAACCGCATCAAGGTATTTAATAGGTCTTATCGAGCTTATTGATATGTATTATAAATACGATGACGTGACCAAAGAAGAGCTATATGAAGCTGTTATTGATTATTTCATCAAGGAAAACCCCGATATGATTGAGGGCGCCCTGAAGGCTGCAACAGATGCCTTAGACGATTATTCTGTGTATTATACTGCTGATGAGTTAGGGGACTTTGTACAGAATGTGCATCAGTCATACGTGGGTATAGGCGTTACTGTTCAGAAAAGCGATGCAGGTTGTATAGTTACCGAGGTAAACAAATCAGGCGGAGCATATTCTGCAGGCATTGCGGTAGGCGATGAGTTGATTGGTGCTGACGGAGTGACACTCTTCGGTTTATCCCTTGATGAAATCGTTGCAAAAATACAGGGTCCTGCCGGAACAACCGTTACTGTTGAGGTTTTACGCGGAGACACTCACATCACTCTGGATATAGAAAGAAAGAAAATAAATATACAGACAGTATCCTATGAGATAATAGACGATATCGGTTATATCTACATAAGCTCTTTTGCAACGGCAACGGCTCAGGAGCTTAAAGACGCCCTTTATGATATTGAAGAAAATCACAGGCTCAACAAACTCATTATTGATGTTCGTGACAACCCCGGCGGCGAGCTGGGCAGCGTAATTGACATATTAAGTATGTTTGTTCCTGAGGACAAGGTACTTGTGAATTTCGAGTATAAAAACGAAAAAATGAATTACGATATAAAGTCAAAGGCGGAATTTTCCAAAGCCCCCAACCGCAAAATCGTAATTTTAGCAAACGAAAACAGCGCAAGTGCATCGGAGCTTTTTACAGCTACAATGCAGCACTATAAGCTTGCTACCGTTGTGGGAACAATTACCTTCGGCAAGGGCAGTATGCAGGAAATGATGGGCGTTATCGACCCTCCGGAATTTAATCTGGGCGACATCAAGCTCACAATGGCAGAGTTTACAAAGCCCGACGGCAGTCGCATAAACCACGTGGGTGTTTTCCCTGATGCGGTTGTTAAGAATAAGTTTAAGGACTTTGACGAATCAACCCTGACACCTATGACGATAAGCGCAAGATACACCATTGGAGATGAGCATTCTGATGTTTTGGCTATTGAGGAACGCTTAGCCGCACTTGGCTACGCAGTAGGCGAGGTCGACGGCATTTTTGATAAAATGACACATCAGGCAACTATAAATTTTCAGGCAAATACAGGTCTTTACCCATACGGCGTAATGGACTACACCACACAGTCTGTACTAAACGACGAAATCGAAGACTTAGAAGTAGAGATTGACACACAGCTTGAAAAAGCTTTAGAAATTTTAGGTAAGTAGGTGACACGTATGAAAAAGAAAATTTTAGCCCTGGCTTTGGCTATTGTTTTAGCAATACCTGTTATGGTAAGTGTAGACAGCGACACGGTATCGGCAGCCACAGTTCAGGAAAAGATAAATGCAGCAACAAAAGAAAAACAGGAAGCGCTTGATAAAATAAAAGACGCAGAAGCTGCAAAAGATGATGTAGTTGCACAGAGCGAGCAGTTAGAGCGTGAGATTGACTTAATCCAGTCAGAAATCTATGCGATTGATGATATTATCGCAGAGGCAGATGCAGAAATTGCAGAAAAAGAAGCTGAAATCGCACGATACGAAGAAGACATTACAGCACAAGACGAAAAGCTCAAGGCTTGTCTTCGTGCGATGGACGAAAACACAACAACCTCATATCTTGATTTGCTCCTGTCATCAGAAAGCTTTGCAGAGCTTTTAATAAATATTGAAACAGTCAATGAAATGACAGAGTACGATATGGCAATCATTCAGGAAATGACAGATTTAAAGAACGAGGTAGAAGTAGCCAAGGCAGCTATTGAGGCAAAGCGTGAAACTCAGGAAGAGGCTCGTGCCATTGCTGCAGACAAGCAGGGCGATTTGGAAGTGAAGCTCTCCGAAAAAGAAGCTTTGGCAAAATCCTTGGAAAAGGATATTGAAAAATACAAGCAGGTGTATGAAGAAGCAAGACGTCAGGAAGAAGCCCTAAAGGCGTCTATTTCAGGCTCTTTGTCTACTTCTTCTAACTCAACATATACAGGCAATGGTCAGTTCTGCTGGCCGGCACCCAGCTACACGAGAATTTCTTCTCCCTACGGCTGGAGATTGCATCCTATTTATAAAACAAATAAATTCCACTCAGGCGTGGACTTAGCTGCCCCCGGTGGTTCAAATATTTTAGCGGCAGAGTCAGGCACGGTGAAATTTTCCGGATGGAACGGCGGTTACGGCAACTGCTTAATCATCGACCACGGCGGCGGTATCACAACACTTTACGGTCACGCATCAAAGCTTTGCGTGTCTAAGGGACAGTATGTATCAAAGGGTGAGGTTGTGGCAAAAGTAGGCACAACAGGTAACTCAACCGGTAACCACCTGCACTTTGAAGTTTTAATCAACGGCAAAACAACAGACCCCATGGCATATATTAACTAATTTGGAGATGGCAGATTTTGTATTCTAAAAAACATATAGCAATAGCGGTTATAATTACGTTTTTTGCGACTTCAATTCTGGGCGCAATAGGGTACTATTGGTATTCGGAAATGAACGTAGACGTGCTGACCGCTGCTAAAAATCTGGTAATTGAAAACTATGTTGACACGCTGAACGAGGATCAGATAAATGATATGAATGACGCAGCCTTGACTGCGATGGTGGCAAGTATTGGCGATCCCTATTCATATTATTTTGATATGGAGGACTACGACGATTTTGAGGAAAACAACGAGGAGGAATATGTAGGAATAGGCGTAAATGTTGAGTATAACGCCAATACCAAGACATTGACCGTAACCTCTCCCACCTCGGGCTCTCCTGCGGAGCGTGCAGGCATACTTCCTCAGGACATAATCACAGGTGTTGACACCCTTGCTATGCAAAAAGACGGCTATGATGCCGTAATTGACCATATCAAAGGCGGTAAAGAGGGCGATGAGGTTGTGCTTCATATTTTAAGAGGTGGAGAACCTAAGATAATTTCACTAAAACGTGAAAAAATCGTTACAAAAACAATATTTTCAAAAATGCTGGACGAGGCAGTAGGCTATATAAAAATTACAAAATTCCAGCACAATTCAGTAGAGGACTTTTCCGCTGCTATTACCCAGTTAAAGACACAGGGCGTAAAGGCTCTAATTATTGACCTCAGAAACAATCCGGGAGGATACGCTGACAGCGTGCTTAAGATGACGGATATGCTTCTTCCCAAGGGCACAATTGCGTACCTCGAGGACAACAAGGGCAATCGTGAGTATTTTGAGTCCGATGCAAAATGTGTAAATCTTCCTATGGCGGTGCTTATTAACGAGGGCACAGCAAGTGCAGCAGAGTTGATGGCAGGAAGCCTCCAGGCATATGACTTAGCCACAATCGTGGGCAAAAAATCTTTTGGCAAGGCAGTAGGTCAGACACCTATTATGCTTACCACAGAGACGGCAATTTACCTGACAACTGCACGCTACTACACTCCCAAGGGAGAATGTATAGACAAAATCGGAATAGTTCCCGATATTGAGGTAGAATTACCCCAGTCCCTTGCGGCAAAGCTCTCAGAGCTTGACGTTAGCCAGGATCCACAGCTGACACGTGCTATGGAAGAAATATATAAAGAAATAACAAAATAATAATAGGAAAATTCAGGTTTATCCTGAATTTTCTTTTGACGGAAAGCGCAAATACAATGGCAAAGACAATAGAACTAAAAAGCGAAAGAAGAAGAATATCATACAAAAAAAGAGATTGGCTTATTATGGGCATACTGACGTTTGTGTATGCTATAACGGCGTTTTTGAACTTAGGCTCATACGCCTCTCCCCACAACGGGTTTGAAATTGTAAATCCTGATGAAGAAGTTATTTTTGATATGGGCGAGAGCTATAGCATCGACAGAATAAACCTATTTACCGGACTTATTGACAGAAGAGCATCAGATGGTGCGGTTTTGCGTGAGCTGACCTTTTCATACAGTAACGATGGTGTAGAATTTAACGATGAATATACATTAGAAGTAGACGGCGTTCTTCGCTGGCATGGTTTTTACACAAAACAAGAGGTGCGATACGTAAAAGTAACTTTCGATGACGCTAATTTTACAATAAATGAGATGGTGTTCTTTACACCTCAGGGCGATTTGATTGTTCCTGTGTCGGTTACTTCATTTGGTGCCGGCTCAACCAGACTCTATGACGAGCAGCATCTGGCGATGTATGTTTACGACTGGTACGACAGCACATATTTTGATGAAATTTATCATCCCAGAACTGCCCTTGAATACATACAGGGTATAACTCCCTACGAAAACACCCATCCGCCTCTTGGCAAGCTGATTATAGCTCTTGGTATGACGCTTTTGGGTGTTACACCTTTTGGCTGGAGATTTTTTGGTTGCTTAGCAGGCGTTTTGATGGTTCCTGCGGTGTACTGCCTGTCAAAGCAGGTACTCCGCCGCACAAAGTGGGCAGCAGTATCCTGTGCGCTTTTTACCTTTGATTTTATGCACTTAACCCAAACAAGGCTTGCAACTATCGACTCCTTTGTAACTTTGTTTGTCATACTTTCGTTTTTCTATATGTTCAGGTATGTGAATATGAATTTTTACAACACGGGCGTCAAGAAAACTCTGCTGCCTCTGGGGCTATCGGGACTTTTCTTCGGACTTGCCTGTGCTGTTAAGTGGCAGGGACTGTATGCAGGCGTAGGACTTGCTGCGATGTATGCAGCTTCTGTAATCAGGCGAATAATCGAATACCGCGCAGCGCGTCAGGGCAGATTAGAAGGTGCACAAAGTTTAGTTTTGAGAAAATTTGCTCCCTATATGCTCAGGACAATAGCTGCCGGCGTGGGATTTTTTGTAATACTTCCTTTTGCTATATATTTTGCATCGTATATTCCTATAATGAAATACGAGGGTGTAGGATATTTTTGGCAAAACCAGCTCGATATGTTCAATTATCATACTCGCCTCACGGCCACGCACCCCTACGGCTCTGCCTGGTGGCAATGGCTCTTTGACTATAAGCCCTTATACGCCTATGGTCCAAACCGTGACTTTATCGCAACGGGCGACACACAGGGTATAGCAACATTTGGCAATCCTTTGGTGTGGTGGGCTACAATTCCTGCTCTTGTTTACCTTGCTGTTCGTGTAATCCGAGGCAAGGGCGATAACAGCACAATGTGTATTCTGTGCGGATTTTTAGCTATGTACCTGCCTTGGGTAATAATCCCCAGACAGGCGTTTATATACCACTTTTTCCCCTGCGTGCCCTTTGTCTGCATGGCAATAGCATACATTCTTGAAAAGCTGGTAAAAGAAATTCATTTTCCAAAAAAAATCGTTGAAGTATATGTAATAGCAGTAATCGTTCTTTACTTTATATATTATCCCGTTATATCGGGAATGATAGTACCTCAGTGGTACACGGACGCATTATCAATCATCCCAGGTTGGGTATTAGGTTAGGAGGGTTATGAGTGAACAACACAATAGAAGGAAGAAATCCTGTTTTCGAGGCGTTGGTGGGAGATGCTCCCATTGAAAAAATATTCATAAGCGATACAGCCCACGGCTCGCAGATTTCAAAAATTATAAACGAAGCAAAACGCCGTGGCGTTCCCTTTAAGTCAGTATCTGCAGACAGAATTGATGAGGTTGCCGAGACTCAGTCAAATCAGGGCGTAGTGGCTTTTGTTTCACAGGTGGATTACTGTAGCATTGATGATATTTTAGCTCTTGCTGAAAAAAAGTGCGAAAAACCCTTCATTATAATATGCGACGAAATCACAGATCCACACAACTTAGGTGCAATCATCAGAACCGCAAATGCCACTGGTGCTCACGGAGTAATTATTCCAAAAAACCGTGCAGTAGGCGTAAATGCAGTAGTTTTTAAGACCTCTGCAGGTGCGGCGGCACATACTTTAATTGCCAAGGTGGGCAACATAAATCAGACGATCAATGAACTCAAGCAGCGTGGTGTATGGGTTACAGGCGCCGATATGGGCGGCAACGAAATGTACAAAGAGGACCTGCGTGGAGCTATTGCGGTAGTTGTTGGCTCCGAGGGCAAGGGCATATCAAAAAAAGTAAAAGAAAACTGCGACTTTTTAGTTAGCATTCCCATGGTAGGACAGATAAATTCGTTGAACGCATCAGTTGCAGCCTCTGTTTTGATGTATGAAGTATTAAGGCAAAGGAGATAGGTTATATGTATCATATAGGCGTAGATTTGGGCGGAACAAATATTGCGGCAGGTATTGTAGACGATAAGGGAAATTTAATAATACGCCACAGCACAAAGACACGCAGACACCGTTCCTTTGCAGAAATTATGAAAGATTTGCTGGCTTTATGCGACGAGATAATGTTAAGAGCGGATGTCGAGGTGTCACATGTTACAACTATCGGCATCGGCACTCCCGGAAATATTGACCCCGATGAAAAGCGTGTAGTTTTTGGCAACAATATCCCCAGCTTTACCGGAGCAGATTTTGATGCTGTTGTTTCCGCACACTATCCTAATATGAAGCTTTACCTTGACAACGACGCCAATGTTGCAGCACTTGCAGAATGCGAGTGCGGTGCAGCAGCAGGCAGAAAAAACGTGCTTATGGTAACTCTCGGCACGGGCGTTGGCGGCGGTATTATAATTGACGGCAAAATCCATCGTGGCTTTAACGGAGCAGGCGGCGAAATCGGTCATATCGTGTTAGAGCGTGACGGTGCACCCTGTAATTGCGGAAGACGGGGTTGCTGGGAGCAGTACGCATCTGTTACGGCTTTAGTGCGAGAAACTGCAGAAGAACTGGAAAAGTACCCCGACAGCATTATCCACCAAATGATTGGTAAAGATAAATCAAAAATCAGCGGACTTACCGCATTTGACGCAATGAGATGCGGCGATGCTTGCGGCAAGGCGATAGTAGACAAATATATAGAGTATATAGGTATGGGCATTGTGGATATGGTAAATGTGCTCCAGCCTGAAATGGTGGTTATCGGCGGCGGCATAAGCAAGGAGGGCGACTACATTATTTTGCCCCTCCGTGAATATGTAAAGAAAAATGTCTACGCAGGTTCGCAGCCTGACTTTCCCCAGACAGAAGTTGTGGCAGCGAAATTGGGTAACGACGCAGGAATCATTGGTGCAGCACTTCTTTATAAACAAAATAATTAATAAAAAAACGCTTGAGTTTTTTATTTTTATTGCTCATTTTTTTCAATAATTTCAATTCATTTCCTTGTATTTAAGACGAATTTTCGCACAAAATAGTCTTGTAGCAAGCGCTACAATAAATAAAAAAGGAGTGAAATGAAATTATGACAAGCAACAACAAAAACGTAGTTCCCGAAGCAAGAGCTGCCCTTGACAAGTTCAAGATGGAAGTTGCTCAGGAAGTGGGCGTAAACTTAAAGCAGGGCTATAACGGCGATTTAACATCAAGAGAAGCCGGTTCAGTTGGCGGTATGATGGTTAAAAAAATGATCGAAGCTTACGAAAACTCAATGAAATAATTTGTGGCTTTAAATTAGTGCACAAAAAGGGCGTTTTGTAAAATCGGTGTTTTACAAAACGCCCTTACTTTTTAAGGTGTAATTATACGCATTTCATATACTAACTTTAGCGGATATTACTTAATACATAAAGTAAAACCAAAAAAACGTTTTTTTACAGGTTTTCGTTGACAAACAGAAAAATTTTTGGTATAATTCTCTCAATACTTAGAAAACGAAAAATAATTTTGGGAAAATTTTAATTTCCGAAAATATTTTCGAGATAGCTATAACAAACAAAACAGGAGGAAGATAAAAATGGAACTCATTGCAAATAGATTGGAAGCAATAGGAACCGGAACAAGAGGTAAGAACTACTGGGCGGCTCTGGACTTGGAAAGACAGGGCAAAGAGGTTTTGAAATTAAACTCAGGAAACCCTGCTGCCTTTGGCTTTAAGATGCCCGAGAGCGTGCGACGCGCCGTGACAGATAACCTTGACCGTGCTTTAGGATACAGTGACCTGCGAGGTATGGCTGAAGCCCGTGAGGCAATCAGCGAGTACCACAAGGGCTGCGGTATAAAGAATTTTAATATAGACGATATCTACATCGGCAACGGCGTAAGCGAGGTAGCATCTATGATAGCTACATCTTTGTTTAACCGTGGCGATGAAGTTTTAGTGCCCTCTCCCTGCTACTCATTGTGGATAAATGAGGCTTCCTTAAACGATGCTACGCCTGTTTACTACAAGTGTGACGAGAAAAATCACTGGAATCCAGATATTGACCATATAAAAAGCTTGATTACAAAAAACACAAAGGCAATTTTAATAATTAACCCCAACAACCCCACAGGCGTTCTTTATTCAAAGGAAATTTTAGAAGAAATTGCCCAAATCGCAAGAGAAAACAAACTTATTATAATAGCTGACGAAATTTACGATAGACTCATTTTTGACGGCAAAAGACACATTCCTATGGCGAGTATTGCTCCCGATGTGATTGTCATTACGGCAAATGGTCTGTCTAAATCTCACTGCTTGTGCGGTTTTCGCTGTGGCTGGCTGGTTGTCAGCGGTCCTCAGGAGGAGCGTGAAAGAATTAACGGAGCTCTCCTAAAGGTTGCCTCAATCCGCCTTGGCGCAAACTCTATTATGCAGACGGTGATACCTGCAGCTTTAGCAGACAGTCAATATACAAAGGAAATGATTGCGCCCGGCGGCAGACTCTACGAACAGAGAAAAGCAACTTGCGAGGAGCTTGACAAAATAGACGGCATCAGCTATGTGAAAAATGATGCAGCAATGTATGTTTTCCCCAAAATCCATAAAGAAATCGCAGACGACAAAAAATTTACCTACGACCTTTTAATGGAAAAGCACGTGCTTGTTGTACCGGGCAGCGGCTTTATGTGGGAACGATGCGACCATTTCCGTATTGTAATGCTTCCTGAGGTGGAAGCCCTTAGAAAAGCAGTAAGACAGATGGGCGAGTTCATCAATAAATTATAATAGGAAAACTGCGTCGTTTTTCCAAAAAAATTCTGCAAACCATTGATACGCAAAGTTTTTTTGACAAGACGTACGGAGTAACTTTTGAAATTGATGGAGGCAATTATTATGGCATTAGTTGCAGAAAGAATGACAGGCATCGGTTCAGATATTCGCGGTAAGAATTTCTGGGCGGCGCTGGATTTGGAAAAACAAGGCATAAAGGTTTTAAAATTAAACACAGGCAACCCCGCTGCATTCGGTTTTAAAATGCCCGAATCAGTAAGAGAAGCGTTAATCGCTAACTTAGACCGCTCTGTAGGTTACAGTGACGTTAGAGGTATGAATGATGCCCGTCAGGCAATCTATGATTACCACAAGGCAAAGGGTATTGAAGATTTTGATATTGATGATATCTTCATCGGTAACGGTGTAAGTGAAATTGCATCAATGATCGCAACAGCACTTTTTGACAAGGGCGAAGAAGTTTTAGTGCCCTCTCCCTGCTACTCACTCTGGACAAACGAAATTGTCCTGAGTGACGCTAAACCCGTTTACTACAAGTGTGACGAGTCAAATCACTGGAACCCCGATGTAGAACACATCAAGAGCTTAATCACACCTAACACAAAGGCGATTTTACTTATCAACCCCAACAACCCCACAGGTGTGCTTTATTCAAATGAAACACTCTTAGAAATTGCAGAAATTGCACGTCAGAACAACATTATGATTTTGTCTGATGAAATTTATGACAGATTGGTATTTGACGGCAAAGAGCATACAACAATGGCTCGTCTTGCTCCCGACCTTACAATTTTGACAATGAACGGCTTATCTAAATCACACGTTCTTTGTGGTTTCCGTTGCGGTTGGTTGGTAGTAAGTGGACCTGAAACTGCTCGCAAAGAAATCAACGAAGCATTGCTCAAGGTAGCGTCAATCAGACTTGGTGCAAACTCTATCATGCAGACAATTATTCCTGCAGCTTTAGCGGATACAGAATATCCCAACAGTATGATTCAGCCCGGCGGCAGACTCTACGAACAGCGTAAAGCTACCTGCGAAGAGCTTGACAAAATCCCTGGCGTATCTTATGTGAAGAACGATGGCGCAATGTACATATTCCCCAAAATTGACAAGGGCGCAGAGCAGATTGCAAACGATAAACAGTTCGCTTATGATTTACTTATGGAAAAGCACGTGTTAATCGTTCCCGGCAGCGGCTTTAAGTGGGACGCTCCCGACCATTTCCGTATTGTAATGCTTCCTGAAGCTGACATCTTGAGAAAAGCAGTTAGCGAAATGGGCGATTTTATTACAAAGAATATAAAATAATTAAATGATGTAAGGCTACAGTTAATGCTGTAGCCTTTATTTTTGGAAAAAACCGAAAAAATTTGAAATTTTATATTGACATTTGGTAATTCTATGTGTATAATAATAAAAGTCGGTTGACAACTTAATATGCACCATTAGCTCAGTTGGTAGAGCACCTGACTCTTAATCAGGGTGTCCAGGGTTCGAGTCCCTGATGGTGTACCAAATAAAGCGAAGCATCTTAATGATGCTCCGCTTTATTTTTTTGTTTAGTACAGGGACTCGAACCCTGAGAGGGCACCAAGCGTTAAAAAAATATGCCGGTGGCAGGACGGATTCAGGCATCACTCCGTTTGCCTTCATCACGCAGGGACACTCGAGCTATAAAACAATCCACCGGCTTGTTTTATTTACACTTTCGGCTGATGGTGTACCACAAAAAGAGATGTGCGTTACACATCTCTTTTTGCTTTATTGCAATCCTGTCATGTGAAAAATAATAGTCATATGATTATGTGACAACGATATTTGAAGATAAGTTCTTGACTATTTCATTAAATGGGTATATACTTACATGAGATATATACAGTAACTAGAGGAGCACCCATGAAGACATTCTTAGTTTTGGCAATATTTATAATCTTCTTACAGTTTTTTGCAATGTTGATTCTTTTATATAGAAACTATAAACTTACCTTGAGAATTCGGACTTTTAATGACGTAAAATTATGGCACACGCTTGCATTTAAAGATGATTTAACAGGAATATATAATAGAACGGCATATAGCAGACATATATCAGAAATTGAAAAGATGAATACAACTAGAGGGTTTGCAATTATGCTCTTTGATATTGATAATTTCAAGGAAATTAACGATACAAGGGGACATCTTGCAGGGGATGAAGCGCTGAAATCTATATCAAAAGCACTTACATCTGTTTTTTCTTCATCAGAATATAGCGTTTACCGCATAGGCGGAGACGAATTTGCAGTTATAGCAGAGAACACGACAGAGGGGCGAATCATAGATAGATTATTAAAGCTAGAATCAGTTCTTAAAAAAAGTGGTCTCCTAAGGCTTTCGAAAGGATATTCAATGATTGCAGGAAGTGTAAAAGCCGCCTTTAAGAACGCTGATGAAATGCTCTATGCAGATAAAGCGTCCAAAAAATAAGTTTTAAATTATTGTTTTGAATCTAAGTTGCTTTATTTCATTCTTAATTCTTACTATTTTTTGATTTTTTGAAAATTTTTTTTCAAAAAAACGGTTTTTATCATATTAATATTGATTTTTGTAAAAAAATGTGCTACTATATTTTTGTGAAATTTATGATAAAAGGAGTTTTGACTATGAAAAAAGTCTACGAAGGAAAAACAAAAGACGTATACAGCCTTGACAACGGCAACGTAATGCTCAAATTCAAGGATGATTGCACAGGTAAAGACGGCGTTTTCGATCCCGGTGAAAACAGTGTTGGTTTAACAATAGAAGGTATCGGTAAGGCGAACTTGAGAGTTTCTTCTTACTATTTTGATTTATTAAAGGATGCAGGTATTAAGACGCACTTTGTTGCGGCAAACATTGACGAAGCAACAATGGAAGTTCTTCCTGCTACAGTATTCGGTCACGGCTTAGAGGTTATCTGCAGACTCGTTGCTACAGGCAGCTTTATCAGAAGATACGGCGAATACATTGCTGA
>JAZQBQ010000028.1:0-9039 GCA_045545755.1 Congzhengia sp.
GCTTTGCTTACGCAAAGCTTATTTTTTTTATTCATTTTACAAAAATTGACATATTCTGTCAACGCACTATTGTCAAGCACTGCTTTTTGTGGTACAATAACTGTGTATAACAATTTTCAAGGAGAGGGAAATATGCTTGACATTTTGTGGATAGCTTTGTTTTTAATACTCGTTATCGGACTTCCTTATACATATTCCAAAAAAGGAATAAAGCTCTGCGTCGGCATTGCATACTTAATTGGCGTAATTGTTTTTGCCAAGCTTTTTTATGAGTATCAGGGGCTTATGTCAGTTTTATCAAGCTTCGTATTTTCAGCACAGTTGTTTACCTTTGGCGTAAATGGCAGAGAGCTTGTCGAAATGCTGCACGCAGTTCGTGCGGAGTTATCCGTAAGCTATCTTTTGTGCGTGTGGGCGGCGTTTTTAATCTGCCCTGTGCTTACAGTCAGCGTACTCCTTACCTATATAAAGAAAACCTTAGACAGAGCAAAGCTCAGAACAAGGCTCTTTAAAGATGTATATATTTTTACTCACAAGTGCGAAAGTGCCGACCTTCTGGCACGTGACATCTGTGCAGAAAACAAGCGTGCGGTAGTCGTATTTGCAGATAGTGACGGAGAGGATGCAGGAGGCAGAATTTTATCTGTATGTCGCAGCGCTTCGGAAATTGCGGCGCTTCTTAACGGCACCAACAGTATAAATCTTTGTATAAACGATACAGACACAGGAGAAATCCTCGATAAATTAAACAACTTTTTGGCAAATCAGCCAAAAAGAGAGAAGAAAGCAAAAATATACATTTTCTCAGACAATCTCATTGCACACGAGGTAATAGACGGCATCAAGAAAACTGTGCCCGACCAGCACATTCAGGTTATCAGCACAAACGCTATTTTGATGCGTGAAATTCTATGGGATTATCCCTTGTTTTCAAATATGCACTCTCCTGGTGAGCTTAACGTAACAGTTTTGGGTGTGGGCAACTTCGGCGGATATTTTGCTATGAGCACCCTGTGGTGTGCCACGCTTCCTGATTGCAGATTGAAGTTGAATCTGGTTGACGCAGACAAGGAAGAAAATATCCTAAGACGAGTGTCCGACAACATTCCGAAGGACTATTTTGACATTGAGATTTTTAACGAAAACATCAACACAAACTGCTTTTTTGACAGAATTGCCGAAACACGACTCAGGGATTCTGACTATATTTTGGTAGCTATGGGAAATGATGATTTAAATATCAGCATTTCACGAAAGGTGCAACTTCATTTTGCCCGCTGGGGCAAGCACCCCTTTATTATGACGGTGTTAAAGAACCAGAGTAAATTCGCCGTTATGAAAGAAACTCTTGCAAAAGAAGGAATTGTGGCTACAGGCGGTACAGAAAATATGTACAGCTACCAAAGAATATTTAATGACAGATTTTTCTCGCGCGCCTTTGAGGTGTTTAAAATTGTGGAGAAAAACTACGGCAAAGACGCAACTGTTGCTGATTTTTACAGCCAGAACCAGATTGATATTTTCTCATCTTATGCAAATGCTATCCATTGTAAGTACAAGGTGTTCTCATTGACAGGGGCAGTTGAGCCCGAAAGAGAGCAAATAGAACAGGCTCTTGTAGAAAAGCTTGAAAAGATAGTGCATGCTGAGCATGAGCGCTGGGCCGCATTTGAATTATTAAAAGGCTACGTGGGAGTGGCACACGAGGATTTACCTGAATTCTTTGAAAGCAATAAAGCGACAGGAAAAGTCCACAAAAACGAAGCCTTAAAAATGCACGCCTGCATTACCGACCTTGCAGGGGTAGAGTATGTAGACAGTCTTATTGAACAGATGTACGGTAAAAAGCAAAACCTTGCAGAAATTGATAAGCTTATAGCACAGAAAACTGCAGACATCTGGTTTATGAAGTAGGTGATTTTATGTATATTCCAAAGCCTGAAGATACCAGTGACGTTTTATTATCACAGGAAATTCTTGATATGACGGAGCTCGTTGCAAAAAACACTCACGAAAACTGGGCGAAGAACAAATTAGAAGACGGCTGGGTGTACGGCGAGGAACTTGACGATGACCAAAAAACTCATCCTTGCTTGATAGAATACGAAAAATTGTCGGAAGAAGACAAAGACTATGACCGCACAACGGCAATAGAAACAATTAAATTGCTTATAAAAAAAGGATATAAAATTACAAAAGGGGATTAAGAAATGAAAAGGGTTTTAAGTTTTTTTGTGCTGCTGATGATGCTCACATCGATTGCGTGCTCGGCTGCATGGGTGTATCCTGAATACACAGGAGAAAACAAAAATGCAGCGGAAATTACAGAACGTATCAACATTGTATTTGACAATTCGGGACACGAGTATGTTAAATCAATGCTTGCAAATACGCTGATTGCCGCATCTGCAGCAGAAAATACAGATATCTGGATTTATCCTGTTGCAGGCAGTAACGAGCCTATCAAGGTAGAGCCTACCAAGGAGTTTGTAGAGGCAAATTTTGCCAAGTACACCAAGTCCAGTAACGAATTTAAAGAAGAGAATATGCTGGATAGAGCGATAAATGAGTTGGTAAGTGATACCTCGGTTACCACAAAAAGACTTATTATGTATGTAGATGACAGCACCAGTAATATTCGCAGTGAATATTCTAAGGGTGGTCCTATATATGACCACATGGACAACTATCCCGATGTGCATTTTACTATGTTTGATTCAAATGGATATGTATATGATCCGTTTTTTTCAAGCGCTAAAAGAAAAAATTACGAAATAGTATCAGGGGAACAATTGCCCGGTTTTATCCTTGTAAAGAACGGATATTCTAAGTGCGAAGCAGCCTATACTAAGGAGTCCGGCGTTGTAACAATAGAAAAAAACAGAGCAAACAATAACCTTTTTGTTCTAGCGATAAACGGTAATGATAGTTGGGATTATAATACAGACGGAGTTGCGTATCTGAGTGGATGCGCTATGGATGCAGCTACATATAAAGACTATCTCAGTAAGTCAAAGGTAAAAGGCGTGGCACTAAGCTATAATCATATTGTGGCCGATTATTACGCAGTTGGCTTAAGGAGTGGAGACAACGGTTCTTTTGCAGCAGCTCTTTACACCTTAGACGGAGACGCTGTTAATCCCCAGACAGAAACAATTTGTATTCCTGTCAAAAACGCTACTGATGTAACTGTTTATCACAGAGAATCAAAGGGTGCGGGCGTATGTAGTGCCAACACCACATACAAGACCTCGCAGGACAAGGACATTGTCAATGTGTATGCATCGGAAGAAAAAGAGGATACGGGCATATTTGCCACATCAAAGGAACAGAACGACCTCGACGCGGCGTGGGCTTACGCACAGGAAGAAAGCGGCGTCAAGAAATTCTTTATGGGCGTAAAGATGGTTATAGGCAGAATTTTCCGTTCGGTTTTTAGCCTGTTAAAAATTCTTCTCGTGGTAGGCATTATAGCTTGTCTTGCCAGCGGCAAGGTAAGAAGCTATCTGCAATTAAAGCTATTAGCCACGAAATTAGGACCTTTATATGAAAAACTTGTGGTAAAGATAAAAACAATAATCAGGGACATTTCAAACGCGGGCAGAAAGATAAAAGGCACAGCAGACTTAAACGGCAAGTACATATTCATCTCAAAGGCGAGTGCTGATATGATTGCACCCAACAACAGAATAGAGCTTGTTATTTGTGAGCTTGAAAAACGCGGTATTCAGTGTTGGACATCAGAAAAAGGCATAAAGCCGGGACAGAACTATAACCTTATTTTGCCCGAGGCAATCCGTAAGTGCTCCCTATTCTTACTGTTTGTTTCTCCTATGTCAGTAAAATCTCCTGAGGTAGTATCAGAAATAGGCACTGCAAAGGAATACAAAAAAGACATTATCCCCGTACAGATTGAAGCCTTTGATTTGTTTAAACAATTCCCTGACTGGGCATATATGCTAAAGCAGTACCAAAAGACAGACCTGTTCCGTTCAAAGCCTGAAGAAATCAAGGCACTGGCGGATTACATCGAGCAGACCTTTAATGAGATAAAGTAAAATAAAACCACTCATCTGAACAAGTGATATGCACCCCAAAAGTTAGACACTTTTGGGGTGCATATCACTAAGGTGGTTTTTTGTTATTGCCTAAGAGAGAAAAATGTGCTATACTGTTTGCGAGGTGTTTTATATGACAGAGGAATTAATCAAAAGAATAAATGAACTGTCAAAAAAATCAAAGACAGTAGGTCTTACAGATGACGAAAAAGCCGAGCAGGAAAAGCTTCGCAGAAAATACATCGAAGCCTTTCGCCAAGGTGTAAAGAATACGTTAAATAACGTTTATGTTGTTGACGAGCAAGGCAATGAGAAAAAGCTTGAGAGAAAAAAGTCAGGTGGCAATTATGGAGCCTAAGGATTATGTATTTATACTAATTGAGGGCAAAACTGTTTTTTAGTTATTTTGCACAAAAATGACATTCAGTAAAAGAAGCTAAAATATGGACAAGTTTACTTTAGGTTTCATAGAAAAATTGCATAAAAAATGCGCCAAAATTCAAAAAGTGTTTGATTTTACGGCGAAGAAACGCTGAAATTGTCGAACGTTTTCGGCATTTTGTTAAAAGTATAGCAATGTTTTACCAAAAAAAGCACAAAAAATTAGAAAAAAAGTACAAAAAAATAAAAAAAACTATTGCAATTTGATTACATTCTATGGTAAAATAGGTTATACTAATTAAAACGTGGGCAGGTTTTGCGTTTTGTTTAGTCAAACCTATTAAAAGATGCCACGGTTTTTTGAGAACAGAGTGTCCAAACTTGCTGTGTTTTTCGCAAAAGAAACCAAAGAGCAATTATTTTTAGAACAATTAAGGTAGAGGAGATGGTATTCTTTGAAAAAGTCAGCAGCAATCGTTAGTGATGCTTACTTGCCGAAGAAGAAGACTTTAGCAACAAGGCTCAGAACAAATCTTCCGTTGTTGCTTATGATTCTTCCTGGCTTCGTCGCATTGCTTCTTTTCCATTACAAGCCTATTTACGGTTTGTTAATCGCATTTAAGAATTATAAGTTCAAGCTAGGTGTTTTCGGCAGCCCCTGGGCAGCAAACTACGGATTCGAACACTTTATCAGAATGTTCGGAGGTAACGAATTTTTTGGCGTACTGGGCAATACAGTATGGATTTCTTTACTCCGTATGGTGTTCGGTTGGCCTTCGCCTATCATTCTGGCACTTTTGCTTAATGAAATCCGTTGCGGATGGTTCAAAAAGCTCACACAGACACTGTCATACATCCCCTACTTTTTCTCATGGGTTGTATTGGCGGGTATTTTTAAGATGATGTTCTCGACAGTTGGTCCTTTCAACTCAATTATTGCATCATTAGGATTTAATCCAGTTCCCTTCTTCAGTAACAACGCAGCATTCTTAGTGCTTATTATTGCTACTGCAACGTGGGCAGGTCTAGGTTCCGGTGCTGTCGTTTACATCGCAGCTTTAGCCGGTGTTGATGAATCTCTCTATGAAGCGGCTTACATTGACGGCGCAAGTAAATGGAAGCAGATTTGTCACATTACACTTCCCAGCATTATGGGTACAATCACAACAGTTACAATTATGAACCTGGCAGGTGTACTTAATGCGGGCTTTGATCAGATTTATAATATGTATAACTACACAGTATATGAAGTTGCGGATATTTTGGATACATACTCACTGCGTCTTTTGACAGATGGACGTTATGAGCTTGGTTCTGCGCTCAGCTTCTTCAAGTCATTAGTTGGTATGGTATTCGTACTTGGTTCTAACTGGTTTGTTGATAAAATCAGTAAGGGCGACTACGGCATTTTATAAAGGGGGGATAGATAATGATACAGCGTACACGAGGCGAAAAGATATTTAACGTGTTCAATTATATGATTCTTGTCTTAATTGGCTTTACAACAGTCTATCCGCTTCTTTACACGTTTTCGATTTCTGTCAGCACAAAGATTGTTGCAGAGTCCGGTGGTCTTCATATTTTACCCACGTGGGGACAGATGACCTTAGACCCTTACATAATGGTATTTAAAAACCAGGAAATCTGGAGAGCTTACGGATATACAATCTTTAGAACAGTTGTAGGTACAATCCTCAGTGTTATCGTAACATGTTTTTACGGTTACGCTCTTTCGAGACCTAACCTTATCTGGAAAAAATTCTTTGCAATGTACATTGCATTTACAATGCTTTTCACAGGCGGTCAGATTCCTATTTACTTAAACATCAGAGAACTAGGTCTTATAAACAGTGTTTGGGTATATATCTTACCTATGTTGATTACGGCATACAATGCCATCGTTGCTCGTTCGTTCTTTGCAGGTATTCCTGAAGCGCTTAATGAATCAGCGAAAATTGACGGTGCAGGTGAATTTAGAACATTCTTCCAGATTATTGTACCCCTTTCTAAGCCTATCATTATGACTCTGGCTCTTTGGATTGCGGTTGTACACTGGAATTCATGGTTTGACTCAATGATGTACATCACAGATCAAAAGAAGATTGTTGTTCAGCAGTACATTCAGCGTATCGTAAACGAAAATGCTACAAACAAAATTACTGACCTTGGTGCAGGCGAAAACATTCAGGCCAATATGACCTCTGAAACAATCAAGTCTGCTTCTATCATGGTTACCGTTATCCCAATTTTGTGTTTCTATCCTTTTGTACAGAGATACTTTATCAAGGGTGTAACACTTGGCGCTGTTAAAGGTTAATGTCTTAGACATTACGTTTATAAATAATTAAAAACATTTTAAAAAGTTTTAAGGAGGTCTATTTTATGAAAAAGAAAGTTCTCAGCATAGCTTTAGCTTTAGTGTTAGCTATTGGTATGTTAGCAGGCTGCAACGGTGGTGGTTCTGAAGCTGCAAAGAACTTCTCAGACACAGACGAGAAGTTAACAATTGAATGGCTCGGCTATGCCACAAACGCAGGTTGTGAGGAAGGTACAAACTCAGAGTTATTACTCGAAGAAAAGTTCAACGTAGAAATCACACCTTTATTCTACGAAGATACAAAGTTCAACGACAAGAAAACAATGCTTATGGCTGGCGGAGATATTCCGGATTTAGTGTATGAGCTTGACCCTGTTAACGTTTACAATGACGTTGATCAGGACTTCATCGTTGAAGTTCCCTATGAAACAATCGAAAAGTATGCTCCCGAATATTATGCATACATGAACGAATACGCTCCTGCAGCATGGTCTTACTCAAGATATATGGATGCTAACTGGGGTGTTCCCAACTTTAACCACTTCAATGGTATTTCCAAGACAAATGCTTATCGTACAGACTGGTTAGAAAAGATTGGCAAGGAAGCTCCCGAAACATTGGAAGAAATGCACGACGTTATTTATGCGTTTGTACATGATGATCCCGACGGCAACGGCAAAGACGATACATTCGGTTACTCAATGATATCAACACATTATCAGGACTTTTTCCAGGAATTCTTCGGTGCTTACGGCATTCTTCCTTTCGACTGGCAGGAAGTTGACGGCGAAATCGTTTACGGCGGTTTGCGCGAAGAGTGTACTGAGGTTTTAGCTACAGTTGCTGAATGGTACAAAGAAGGTCTTATCCACCCTGATTACGCTGTAGGTACAGATCAGAATACACTTATTACAACAAACAAGATTGGTTACATTTCAAAGGTTCTTTACCAGGATGAAGGATCACCGATATCACAGATCAACACACTTCGTCAGGTTGTTCCTGAAGCTGATTATACATACACATTAGCTCCCAAGGGTCCTAATGGCTTAAGAGGTCAGAGAATCTGGGGTCTTGCTTGTCACGTTGTATCTTTTGGTAACACAGAACAGTACGGTGTTGCAGTTCCCAGAATGCTTAAGATTATTGAAGGTATGTTCACAGATGATGCTCTTTATACAGAGTTAAGACTTGGTAAAGAAGGCGTTCACTGGACACAGGGCGACAAGGCTAAATCAACCGGTATGTATCCTTACGAAATGACAGCTGATTACGCTGATAGCGCTCAGCAGAGACTGGCTGGTCTTTCAGTAGGTTTTTCTGCCCCCTCATTCTTTGCATGTGTTGCTCCTAAGAAAGAACTCTACTTTGAAAATATGACAGATTCTTATAGAACATGGTTAGAAAACTACACATCAGAAGATTCTGCTTTGACAGACGTTTTCTATAAGGTAGAAATCGTTCCTTCAGCTACTGACTACTTAGAAGACTTAAGAAACAAGCAGATGAAGTTAATGTCTGACATTATCCAGGGCACAAAGACAGCAGATAGCTACATCCCCGAATTCACAGAAATGTGGAACAATGGTGGCGGCGACGTAATGCTCGAAGAAGCTAAGGCTCAGGGCGACGTATTAAATGCTATGTACAAGGATTTAGGTATAAAATAAAAACTTATAATGTTAAAAGCTGTACGCAAATGCGTACAGCTTTTTTATGCAATAAAAATAATTTAAATTTCTTTCGTATATTTAAGGGTTGTTTTTTCAGGCGCACGTAAGCAATATACTCATTTATGCGGACGTATTTTAAAATCTCATATATTGCTTTGTCTGTTTGGGACAGCTCATTTTATAATTTATATTCCGTTCTTTGTCTTTTTACATAATAACTTCCATAGATAAAGCCGATTTCTTTTAACATTAGGTTGGCATCATTAAAAGCAATTGCAATATTTTCTTTTTTGTGTGCGTCGCTACCGATGGTAATAATTCTTCCTCCCATATCATAGTATCGTTTTAAAATTTCAGCATTGGGCATAAACTGATTCCATTCTAAAGCTTTACCAGAAGTGTTTATCTCAAGAGCCTTTCCTGTTTCGATTACGCCTTTTAGGATGTTGTCAATTTCGGAATAAAAAGGCTCGATTTCAAGACCTCTTTTGTTGTAGCCGTTTATATAACGGAAGAGAAATGTCAGGTGCGTAATCACGTCAACATCGGCATAATATGCGAGATTTGCAAGGCGGTGGTAATATTTCTTTACCACCTGCACCAAAAGCTC
>JAZQBQ010000029.1:0-18194 GCA_045545755.1 Congzhengia sp.
CACACCAAAAATAGGTTCAATGGGAAGACCCAGTCCGCTTTATGATGTTGTAATATTAGACCCCGACGGCAACGAATGTCCCACAGGTGATACGGGTGAAATCTGCATACGGGTTAGTGATAAAGTTCCCTGCGGTTTATTTATCGGCTATTATCTTGATGAAGAAAAGACCAAAGAAGTATGGCATGACGGATACTATCACACAGGCGACCAGGCAACAATGGACGAGGACGGATATTTATGGTATGTCGGCAGAATTGATGATGTTATAAAATCATCAGGCTACCGCATCGGACCTTTTGAAATTGAAAGTGTTATCATGGAACTCCCCTACGTGTTGGAATGTGCTATCACTGCAGTTCCCGACGAAATTCGTGGACAGATTGTAAAAGCTACCATCGTTCTTACTAAGGGTACCAAGGGCACAGACGAGCTGAAAAAGGAAATCCAGGAATATGTAAAAACTCACACAGCACCTTACAAATATCCGAGAATCGTGGAATTTGTAGATGAACTTCCCAAAACAATCAGCGGAAAAATCAGACGTGTTGAACTTCGTAACAACGATAAACCTAAAAATTAACAATTTGTAAAGGCTGCACTTAGGTGTAGCCTTTTTCGTTGACTTGTATATTTTTTAAGTATATAATTATACTAACAAAATGAGGTGGTTCTATGGAGAAAAAATCTTTTATCAAAAGCGCAAAGGAAGATATAAAAAAGAACAAGTTTACTTTTTTTGTGTATCTTTTTCTGCGTTTTTTTGTTATTGTCTCATTAATTATGGCTGCAATCCGTGGCGAATATGAAAATGTTTTTGTTTGTGCTTTGTCGCTGCTTTTGTTCTTGGCACCAACATTCATCGAAAGAAGCTTAAAAATAGACCTTCCTTCCACTTTTGAAATTATTATGTTACTCTTTATCTTCTCTGCAGAAATTTTAGGAGAGATACATAATTACTATATCAAAGTGCCCTATTGGGATACAATCTTGCACACTATGAATGGTTTTTTGTTTGCAGCGTTTGGATTTTCATTACTTGATATAATGAACAGAAATTCCAAGTTCAAATTCCAGCTTTCTCCCTTCTATCTGGCAGTGGTTGCATTTTGCTTTTCTATGACTATTGGCGTGCTGTGGGAATTTTTTGAGTTCGGGGCGGACTTTTTGTTCAACAAGGATATGCAAAAAGACGTAATCATACACACTATAAATTCCGTAACCTTAGACCCTATGCAGCAAAATATCCCCCGCACCATCGGCAACATTACTTCTGTTGTAATAAACGGAAAAGATTTAGGCTTAGGCGGTTACCTTGACATCGGTCTTTACGACACAATGAAGGATTTGATGGTAAACTTTATCGGGGCTGTAGTTTTCTGCGTTATCGGCTATCTTTATTTAAAGGGACGCGGCAAGGGCAAATTTGCAAAAAGATTTATACCAGTAATTGATGAGGACACAGAACAGAAAAACAGCGAGCAATAGATGCTCGCTGTCTTTTCGTTTTTGCGGATGTGTGATGCAAAAATCTTAATATATTTTATTTTTTGGTCGGCGTTTATTATCTTACTATAATGATTTCCTTAACTTCATCCTTGTAAATTCTTAAGAACACACGGCTTACGTCAAGCTCATCGTACTGTGTGATATCGCCTGCTTCTGCTACTCTTACGGGGTTTATTGTTTTTTCTGTGTTTACTTCGTAAACTGTTGCGTTACTTGTTGAGTAGTTTTCAACTGCGCCGCCGTTTACAGATACGTTGATTGAGTTTGCGAATTTCTTCACAACCTTACCGTAAACTGTTACCAAATCATCGGCTACTGTTGTTTTTGCTTCTGTTGCTTTGTTTGCAACTTCAAACAATACTCTGATGCTTTCGATTTCGCCCTTAGCGTTTGTCTTAACCTGAATGATGTCGCCAGCTTTGAGCTGTTCGTCTTCGCCGTTAACTAAGATGCCTTCTTCTGTTGTTGAGAAGGTCTTCTTCTCGCCGTCAACGTAAGCGTAGAGCTTTTCTACTCTTTCGTCTTCATCGTTTAATGATGTTGCAATCTTGTCAACTACTACTGCAGATGCTTCAAGATTTGCAATGCCTGTTGAGTTTGTAACAATTACAACGCCTGCTGTTAAGTCTTCTTTTACATCATAAACCAATACATCGTAGTCTGTGTTGTCCTCAAAGAGCTTGTAGTCAGCTATTGCGTATTTTTTAGCATCTGTTTCGCCTGCAGGAATATCAAATACGATTGTGTTTGCATTTACATTGTAGTTGCCGAGTTTCTTAGATGATTCACGGTATTTAAGTGTAGCGTTTGCATTTAATGTGAACTTGTCCTTTAAGATACCGCCTGATGTTTTGTCTTCTGCTGTGTTGAGCTGTGTGAGCTCGCCGTCAGAATTCAATTCATAAGTGATGAGTGTGGGTACTACTGTGCCCTCGTTCTTAAGCGCTGCTAATGCTTCTGCCGCTGTTTTGTTGGGTGTACCGTTTACTCTTACTTTTTCTGTTGATTTGATTACTTTGATTTCGCCGTTTTTATCAAAAACTTTTACGCTTAATCTCTTGTCAAAGCCTGTTGTAACCTCTGCGCCTGTAACGTATGCGTAGTTTGAAGATAAAGCACTTGTTGCATCAACTGCTGCAATGTGACCGTCTTTATCAAGGTAGAAGGTACCTTCGTCATTTAACTTGATTTCTTCTGTATAGTTTGCAGAAACGTAATATTCATTGCCGCCTATTACAAATTTTTCGCCGTGCTTTTCTGTTACTTTGCCTGTTACTTTTTCGGATGTTACTTCTACGATTATGATAGAAGCATCTTTGCTCTTTGCTACTGATAATACGTCCCATTCATTTAAGTCTTTTAATTCTACTGCCTGACCGCCACGTGTGATAACAAACTTCACGTTATCGTTTTCAGGGTCTAATACCAATGAAGGTTTGCCGTATTTATCTGTAATTCTGTTGCTTGATACTATTACTTCTTCAACTACATAGTTTTCATATTCTTCAATGAATACTACATCGTAAACATCGTCACGGTTACGGTCCAAGAGAGTAAGTGAACCTGCTGTGGGTTTTAACTCTTCTGCATTAAAGCTTATCGCCTGACCGTTGTAGAGGTATTTAGCATCAGCTGCGATTATTGCTTCTTTAGGCTCTTTGTCCTTTTCTTTGTCTTCCCAGTACTCTACTGTTACCTGTGTGTCTGCTGTTACATCTTCAATGTCTTTTGTGTTGATTTTCATCGAAGAGTTTTTGCCCTTTTGTTCACGGGCAAGAATTAAATATTCATCGCCGTGCTCATCTTCCTGAACGTATGCTTCTACATTAAAGCCTAAGAGCTTACGTGTATCTGATAGCGCTTTGTCTGCTACTTCATACACGCCATCGCCGATTTTTACTTCGTTGTTTTTGAGTGTTGATGAGCCTGTGAGTGAGCTTGTGCCTACTGCTGTAATCTGGTCATATACAATCTTTGTTGAAAGTTCTTCTTCTAAAAGAGTTTCGTCTACAACCTGGTATGACTCATCTGAGCCGAAGTTTGTCTGTACCATTTTGTCTGTAACAAGTGCATTTGCTGTAAGCTGAGCTACCATACCACGAGTTACTGCTGCATTATTAGATGCAACCGCACTCTTTGTGATACCTGTCTGTGTTGCTACTGTTACATAGCCCTGAGGGAAGCCGCCTTTTTTCTCGGCAACGGGTGTGTGTCCGATTAAACGAACTAAAACTGTTACCGCCTCAGCATAAGTGATTGTGTCATCAGGACGGAAGTCGCCTTCGTCGTCACCAATGATAATACCCTGATTTGTTGCTACATTGATATAGCCGTTTGCCCAGTGGTTTTCTACCACGTCGGGGTACTTTGTGGGCTGGTCAGAGCTTTCTGCTACGTTTTCCATACCCATTGCTGTTACTGCTACTTTTGCAAATTCAGAACGTTTGATTGTGTCATCAGGTCTGAAATTGCCGCTTTCAGCGTCGCCTACCATAATTTCCAAAGCGCCTAAGAGCTCAATTGCTTCTTTGTACTTGGAATTCTGTGCGTCCGGTGATACCGCAGCAAAAGATGAAACGGTAAAACCTAACATCATAACTGCTGAAAGAATAAATGATGTTACTTTTTTTGCCTTAAACATTTAAGATTTTCCTCCTTAAAATTTTTAAAAATTTCAAGTCATACCTTTGCTGTCTGAGTGATGCTAATTATATTTATGGGCTTACGCCCTGTATGTCGTAAGCTGTTGCTCACGATACTTTATACGACAAACGAAACTTTTTGTTCCCGAAATATACGGTGTAATTTTTGGCAATTGTGTTTCATATACATTAGCAAGACTTTTTATGAAAGGAAAATACTATGCCTAATAATTTTTATGAAACAGAGCCACAACCGGCTATGCCTGAACAAACTCCCCAAGTGCAAAATGATGCACCCACACCAAACGAAACACCTATGACGGAAACCTCAACAGGTCAGCTTGTGGTAAGCGTTTTTACCGCTAATCAGCTTTACCCTGTTGTGGGCGCTAATGTGAGTGTAACAGCAGAAAACTCCGACGAAATTCTGGCAAACGGAACAACAGACAGAAGCGGAAGGACCACTCTTTTTACTCTCCCTGCTCCGTCTGCATCTATGTCACAGGAGCCTACTGTTGCTGCACCTTTTACCGAGTACAGGGTTAGTATTACACATCCCGACTTTTTTGAGGCAGTAATTGAAAACGTTCAGCTCTTTGGCAGTATTGTAACCCAGTTGCCTGTAAATTTAGTGCCACTACCTGAGCTGAATGACAACGAAGCTGCAAGAATCGTAATTATCCCAAGACAGAATCTGTAAGGAGGTCTTATAATGCCCGAAGTTTCACCTGTAATTCCTGAATTTATTACTGTGCATCTGGGCGCACCGAATTCCAATGCACAAAATGTGCGAGTACCTTTTATCGACTACATAAAAAACGTTGCATCCAGCGAGATTTATCCTACCTGGCCCGAAAATGCTCTGCGTGCCAACATCTACGCACAAATTTCATTTGCATTAAACAAAATTTACACTGAATTTTACCGTAGCCGTGGCTACGACTTTGATATTACCAACACCACACAGTTTGACCAGGCTTATGTTCAGGGGAGAACTATTTTTGAAGATATTTCTGACATTGTAGATGATATTTTTGATTCATATCTTCGCAGAAATGGCGCTATCGAGCCTCTTGCTTCGCAGTTTTGTAACGGCACTACAGTTACCTGTGAGGGGTTATCACAATGGGGAACTGTTAGCTTGGCTAACGACGGTTACTTACCTTTTCAAATTATACGATACTACTATGGAGATGACGTAAATATTATCAGCAATGTTCCTGTTGAGTCAGTTGGTGCATCATACCCAGGCACACCTCTGCGTCTCGGCGACGTTGGTCCTGACGTGCAACAGGTACAGATACTTTTAAATGCCATATCTACCAATTATCCTGCAATTCCCAAAGTGCCTACCGGCGCAGTTTTTGGGGAATCTACAGAAAATGCAGTACGAACCTTCCAAAGAATTTTTAACCTTACCCCTGACGGTGTGGTAGGTCGTGCCACTTGGTATAAGCTGATCAATCTTTTTACAGGTATAAACAGACTTAACGAACTGAATGCTCGAGGCGATGTTATTTTTGGCTTGTCGCTTGAATATCCCGATGCTCTCCGTGAGGGGGATACAGGTCAGGGTGTATATACTCTGCAGCTTATGTTAAATGTATTATCAGAATACTATGATACAGTTCCGCAGGTTGCTGAAGACGGCGTGTATGGTCCGTCAACCACTTCTGCAGTAGCGGCATTTCAGCGAGTTTACGGTCTGCCTGTTGACGGTATCGTCGGACCTCTTACCTGGGAAAGTATGTATAACGCCATAAAAGGCATATATATTGCCACAGGCAGGTCTGCTGAATTTACAACTGCTCCTGCAGCAGTACAATTCCCCGGAGTAACTCTGTCTATGGGCGCAAGAGGAAACGCCGTTATGACGCTGCAGAACCACATAAATGACATTGTGCCAGTATTTGCAAACGTTGCCCCTGTTAATCCTACGGGCAACTACGGCGTAAATACACGCACCGCTGTAAGCGAGCTGCAGAACAGGATGAATTTACCCCAAAACGGCACAGCCGACGAAGATACCTGGAATGGTATAGAAAGAATGAGACAGAACGTTTTGCGCGGCTCTAACGCACAATTCGGACAGTATCCAGGGTTTGATTTGCGTGAGGGTATGGAGGATGAGGTGCGTGGCATTGCCATCAGCACCGATGAACTTACAGGACGTCCTGTTTACTCCATTCAGTATATGCTCAGAATCATCAACAGGAATAAGGATTTGCCCGGTATTCCCGATGGTATATTTGGTCCGCAGACTACAGAACGTGTGGTTGTTTTCCAAACGGAAAATAATTTGAGCCCAACAGGTGTTGTAGATGTGGAAACATTCGATGCAATAAAAATAGCATACGACGAGGATTTCTTTACGGATAACTAAAAAACGGGTTGTTGCTAATGCAACAACCCGTTTTTCAAGGCTGATTGGATTTAGATGCAGAATGGACAAACCGAACCGAAAGGCTTACCCGAAGGCGTACATAGGTACGCCGAGTGGTGAGGTTTGTTCATAGTCAAAACATAAAAAAATAAAAGAACTCAGCTCCGCTGAGTTCTTTCCACTATTTATGAATAATTCGATTCTTGTTTTTGACAATCTGCACTAAATGCAACAGCCGCTTTATAAAGTCATTGCCATTCCGCTATCCAGCATAAATAAGATCTTGCTGATAACGGGCTTTTTAAAAATTTTTTCTGCTGCATACTTATAACATTCAAGCTGGATTCTGTATTTTTCCACAGTTTCCGTTTCGTCAAAATTTCTGTCGGTTTTATAATCTATAATTACCAGTCCCTCGTCAGTTACAAGCAAGCAGTCAATAATACCCTGAAGCATAATTTCTTTGTCGCTTTCGCTGCCGCTCAAAAAGCCCTTTGCCGGGATAGAAACGCCAAAAACAACCTCACGTTTAACCTCTTTGGCACTCTTTATCATTCTGCCTGTGCCTGATAAAAAGAACTTAAGGATTTTGTCAGGATTAACAGCACCTGCCTCCTCTTCCGTTAAAAATCCTTTTTCTTTTATTCTCTCAATCTGGGCTTTTATGTCCTCTTTGGTTTCCAACGGTGCATCTATATCACATCTTTGCAAAACTGTGTGATAAGCTATACCGATTTCCGCTGCGGTTAATCCTGTATTCTTTTCTTTGATTTTTGCAGGCTTCCTGAAAGCCTGAGTTCCCTCGTCTATGAGCTCCTGTTCACGTCTTTTTTTAAGCTCTGACACAGTAACCTTAGAGGGAAGTCTTACATCCTCATCGCTGTGATACTGATACTGCAGCAACGAGAAAATACTGTCGTCATCACTGTTATCTTCCGTTGTGCTTTGGCTGCTTGTTTTATCGCCGAAGTACAACTGGTCTGCGCTCGAAATAACCTTTATATCAAATCGGCTGTCGTGGCTGTATCTGTGCCACTCACGCTGGGAGTCAAGGTAGCTTCTTAAAACCTCGCCGTCATCGTGGTCAACAAGTGCCATAATAATCCAGTCAAGGTAGGAAATATGCTCAGACACCAGCGCACCGCTAATACGCTCCGAAACTTCGCCGGACAGGCAGCTTCGTATTTTTCGTTTTATATTTTTGTCAGCGCCGATTATTATGAGCTTTTCCTTGGCACGGGTTAAGGCAACATACAAAATACGCATTTCTTCTGCTACACTCTCAGAATAAAGCACACTTTCTACTGCAGCTCTCGGTGCAAAATTATATGTAATGCGTAAGTCCGTATCAACAAATTTGGGACCATAGCCTAAGTCTGCGTGGTACAAGACGCCACGTCGTAAATCCTGAAGATTAAACTGGTGCTCCGCTGCAAACAGGATAACCACAGGAAATTCAAGTCCCTTACTTTTGTGTATGCTCATAATACGCACCGCATCGTTGTGCTCGCCTGTGAGCTTAGCGGTTTCTAAATCGTTGCCTGTATTTTTGTAGTCATTTATAAACTTGATAAAGCTATATAAGCCACGCAAGCCTGTGCTTTCATACGCTCTTGCACGGTTATATAAAAGTCTTAAATTTGCTCTTCTTATCACACCGTTTGCAAGAGTCTGTTGAGCATCAAAAAAGCCCGTTGTGTTATAAATATCCAGTATCAGCTGGCTTACACTCATACGCTTTGACTTTTGTGAAAAATCTTCAATAGTATTTATGATTTCACGGCAGACTGCTGACTCTTGCTCTTTACTTTGTGCACAAAGCTTCATAGCGTCGTAGAAGGTTTTTCTCTTATCAAAGGCACGTATTTTTGCAAGAGTCTCTGAGGATAAATTAAAAATCATAGAGCGTAGCACAGCAAGCAGTGGAATGTCCTGATAGGGGTTGTCGATTACTGCAAGTAGAGACATAATAATTTCAACCTCACGGCTATCAAAATATCCACCTGTGCTATCGGCATAACAAGGAATACCGAAATCTGCAAAAACAGAATTTAAGATTACTGCGTTGTCCTTTACATTTCGTGAAATGATACATATATCGCTGTATGTGATTTTTCGATATTCGCCCTTGTCATATACCTGCGCCTCGCTTGAAATCAACTCTGCTATTCTGTTGGCACAATAAATTGCCTCAAGCTCTATTTTACCATAGTCATCTGTTTCTTCTTCCTCTATGGATTTTGTGTCAATTATAGCAAACTCTGTTTCGTAAGGTAAAGGATTTTGTGCGCTATTTGGGTAATCTGCACCCAGGTAGAGTTTTTCGTCCTGGTTATAGTCAATCTCCCCTGCCTCTGCCGACATAATTCTTTCAAAAATACAATTTACAGACGCCAGGATGTTTTCTCGGCTTCTGAAATTTTTTGACAGAATGATTTTGCGGTCACGGGCATCCTCATCCTTTGAAAACTCGTCCCTCTTATTCTTAAAAAGTATGGGGTCTGTATTTCTGAAACGGTAGATACTTTGCTTTATATCGCCAACCATAAAGAGATTGTTTTCTTTCTTGATAGAAGCGAATATTGCCTCCTGCAGCTTTGAGGTGTCCTGATATTCGTCGATATAGATTTCATCAAAGCTGTCACGTATAATTTCAGCAATCTGTGTAGGGGTGCCCTCGTTTGACAAGACGTTCAGGCAGCGGTGCTCGCAATCTGAGAAGTCCAGCATATTTTTAGAAAGCTTTGCTTCTTCAAATCTGCGGACAAGACGCTTTACAGTTTCGGAAAGACAGCTCATAAGTGGGTACATTTTGTTAATCGCTGCTGACTGCTGGTCCGATGTTAAGTTAAGGAGCTTTTCACGCAGCTTTCCCATACGCTTTTGTTTGATTTTTTCGCGCATTTCATTAAGGGTGTCAACATATACAGGCTGCAAACCCTTGGGAACTGCAGGACGTCTTTTAAAGCTATATTCGTCCACCATTTCTTTTAACAGGTCGTAATCAAAGGTCTCCATACATTTTTCAAAGAAGGCTTTTTCTTCATAAAACAGACCTGCATAGTTGTCAAAATTATCCTTTTGGGCAAGCTCTATCATAATGTTATACTCAGAAATACATCTTGCACATTCGGAATGAATTTCCTGCAAAAGAAAATATTTGTACTCGCTTTTAGAAAATTCTTCGTCAATATTAAATCTCTGCGCTGACATATCGAGCCATTCGTCAGGATATGGCAGGCTCATCGAAAAATAGTACAAGGATACCAAAAGCTCACGGAAGTTAATATCGTTTGCCTTGGAATTGGCATAAGACTCCATAAGGTTTAAAAAGTCTGCACCGAATACTTCATCATCGTACATTTCATTTATAACATCGTCTAAGGCAGTCTCTAACATTACCTTACATTCTGTAGGGTCCGCAACAGCAAAATCGGGCGGCAATTCTGCCTCGACAAAGTGGTTTCTTAAAACGTTTATACAGAAGGAGTCAATAGTGGTTATCTGGGCTTTTTTTACCAGAGTCAGCTGACGGGCCAAATTTTTTTCCTGAGGGTTTAATGAGATTTTTTCCTCAAGGGCCGAGATAATTCTCTCACGCATTTCATTGGCTGCAGCATTAGTAAAGGTTACAACCAGCAATCGATCAGCATCAACGGGGTCTTTTTTTGCTGTGATACGTGAAATAATTCTTTCTACAAGCACAGCAGTTTTACCGCTGCCGGCTGCTGCCGAAAGCAACAAATTCTGTCCCACAGAATTAATAGCCGATGCCTGCTCATCAGTCCATTTTCTTGACATATTAGCCCTCCTCCTTCGTTTTTCTTTATTCTATCACAAAGGTTTTCTTTTGTAAAGTCGCTCCCCTTGCTTGTAAAGAAACATTAACAAAGCATATACGCCAACACAAAGCACTATGGAAAATATTTGGTGGTCTGTTATGCTTTTTGCCATAAAACAGGACAAAAGCACACCTGCCGCAGGAATTGCAGTCCACAAAAAAGGCTTGATTTTAAAGCCTGATACCTCCATAAGTCTGTTTATGCTAAGATATGAATTCATCATTTCTGAAATATAAATTATTGCCACATATCCTCCTATACCCTTTGCCGGAATGAGTGTAGAGATTAGCAAAATAGAAACAGCAGACAATATTATGTCGTATCGCATTGCGTGCACCTCTTGATTTAAGCCTTTGAGCACTGCGTCCACCACTCCGTCTGCGTACATTATGGCAGACAAAGGTGCTACAAGCTTTAAAAAATATGCAGCCTCAGCACTTTTGTAAAAAAGCATACCGATTTCTTCTGCAAAAAAGTACAGAACACCTGCAGCACCTATTGAAAAGCAAAGTGTGTGGGACAGCACTCTTTCTATCAGGCTGTCTATTTTTCTGTAATTTTTCAGCTTGTTGAGCATAGTGATTTCAGGAATTAAAAGCGTTGCCACCGAACTCACTACCCCCGACGGCAAGAAAATCAATGGCATAACCATACCGTGCACAACACCGTATGAAGAAAGGGCTGCATCTTTATTTCCGCTGAATTTTTCCAAAGATTTGGGAATAAGGGTGTGCTCGGTAGTTGAAAGTCCCGAGCGTATGTACGCACTCACAGCCACAGGCAAGCCATAGCGTAAAATACGGCGCTTTAAGTCTTTAGATTTTGATGCGCTTTGTGTGTAATTATCAAATCTATACACCACATAGAGCATAATAAAAGATACAATTTCTGCTACGCTTCCGCTCATCACCAAGGACACACAGGCACTTTGTGCAGTACTCGCCCCCATCAGGTCAAGCAAAACAACTGCACCCGCTATGCGCATTATCTGCTCTATCACCTGCACAACGGAATTTTTGTACACTCTGCCCGTAGCGGTAAAGTAACCGGAAAGGGCAAATGACATTGCAACACACGGGAGGGAAACAGACAGGATTTTAAGGGGGATTTTTATTCTTTCGTCCCCTGCTATTACATTGGCAAAAAAACTCGCACCAAAATATATAAGAAAAAACGCAGCACACCCAAAAGCCAATGCGTATAAAAGGCATTTTCTTACGGCAGCTCCGGTGTCCTTTTGTTGTGCAATTTCTTCTGATATAACCTTAGTAGATGCGAGATTTATTCCTGATGCTGCAAAGGTTACGCCAAAGTTATAAACTGACATAATAAGAGCAAAAAGTCCCACTCCCGACGACGAAATCCTGTTTGCAATATACACATTAAAAGAAAAACTCACCGCTCGCATAAAAAGCGATACTGCGGTGAGAATTACTGCATTTTTTATAAATTGTTTCTTCTTCAAGCTATCGCCTCCGCATAAATCATAATAAAATTTATGCAAAAGACCTCTTTGTTATGTTATTTTATAGGAACTTCGATTATATCTGTTTCAAAAACCGTCGCAAGATTTTCATCAAATGCTCTAAAGCTTGCTCTTACAAATTTTATATCTGTAATTTCAAGCTGCGTCAAATCCTTTTCGTAAAAAAGCATTGAGTCTACTGCCTTTTTCTTTGCTCCTACTGATATTACAAACAAGGGTTCAATAGGTGTGCCGTTTACAGACACGTCTGAGGACATAATCGAAATTGCCTTATTCGTCTTATTCTCAACATAGAAAACAAGCTCCATATCGTTTGACAGCTGGCTCTTTTTCATTTCAAGAACAGAAAGAGTTATACCGCCTTTTTCATATACTACGTAGCCCTCCTCGCTGTACTTTTGCTTATAAGTCCAGGGGGCATCAGTCTTGATATGAAGAATTTCAGACTGAGCAAGCTCTTCATCGTTTTCATTATAAACCTTGATAATGAACTCTATCTCCTTGATGGTTTCTATATTCATTTCTCCAAACCATTGGTTGCTGATCTGGATATACGAATCCCTCTCCTCATCAGGCTCTAAAGTCACAATCATAGCGTCTGTAGACATAAGACCGTTTATGGACAGATTGGCAGTTGTAACCGTTACAACCTCATCACGGTCATTTTTTACCTTAAGGTTTATCTTGGTTGTTACGTCCTTGTAGGTGATTTCTCCCACCGTAACGCTAACGTCTTCTGCCGAAAAATCCTGCTTGTCTGAGATTTTTGTTTCTTTAATTTTATATTCACTGTAGACATCTGCATCTTTTACCGATACAGACTCCTCCTTTGCACCGCAACCGCATAACGATAAAGCCAGCAAGCCGGCAAGCACAAAGAGTGCCATTCTTTTTAACATAATTTACTCCCTACGGAAAGCCTTTTATTTTTTGTAGCCACATTCGGGGTTGATGCACATAACCGCTGAGCGTCTGCCCTTCTTTTTAACTAAAATTCCCCCGCAATCAGGGCACTTTTCGCCCTTTATCGGCGCGTCCCAACTCATAAAGTCACACTTGGGATTGTCTTCACAGCCATAGTAGACCTTGCCTGTTTTGGACTTTTTCTCTAAAATTTTCTTGCCGCACTTGGGACAATCAACGCCTGTTTCTTTCACAATGGGCTTTGCGTTTCTACATTCAGGAAATCCGGGGCATGCTAAGAACTTACCGAATCTGCCCATTTTATATACCATCATACGTCCGCATTTTTCACATACAACGTCTGATACCTCGTCGGCGATCTTTACTTTGCCGATGGCATCATCTGCTTTTTTCAGGTTTTCAGCAAAGGGACCGTAGAAGTCCTCCATAATTTTAACCCAATCAACGTTGCCGCTTTCAATCTTGTCAAGGCGTTCTTCCATATCTGCAGTAAATTCTGCGCCTGCAACATCAGGAAAATGCTCAACCATTATATCTGTTACCACTGTACCAAGTTCTGTGGGAACAAGCTGTTTTTTATCTCTGCCAACATAGCCGCGGGCTGTGATTGTTGTGATTGTAGGAGCGTAGGTACTGGGTCTGCCTATACCCTTTTCCTCCATTGCCTTAATCAGCGAAGCCTCTGTATAACGCTGAGGCGGCTGTGTGAAGTGCTGCTCGTTCTTAAGCTCTATAAGGGTAAGGTTTTCGCCCTTTGTAAGAGGAGGTAAAATATTATCCTTCTCGGTTGTTCCCTCGTCATTGCCCTCAACGTATACGCTCATATAGCCTTTAAACACAAGCTTTGAGCCGCTTTCACGAAAACCGTAGTTGCCGGCTTTGATATCAACTGTCGCAGTTTCATAAACTGCCGGCTTCATCTGAGAAGCCACAAACCTTTCCCAGATAAGCTTGTATGTTTTGTACATATCACTGGGCAACTGGTCCTTTACCTCTGCAGGTGTAATTGATACATAGGTAGGACGAATTGCTTCGTGAGCGTCCTGAGCGCTGTTCTTTGTTTTATAAACATTGGGCTTATCGGGAAGTAAAGCGTTACCATACTTTTCAGCAATGAAATTTCTTGCGTCGTTTTGAGCGTCTGCAGCAATACGCAGTGAGTCTGTTCTCATATATGTGATAAGACCGATTGTGCCGTGGCCTGCAATCTGCACACCTTCGTACAAGCGCTGTGCCGCCACCATTGTTTTCTTTACTGTATAGTTAAGCTTGCGCGATGCCTCCTGCTGGAGTGTACTTGTTGTAAAAGGAGGTGCAGGATTTCTCTTTTTCTCGCCTGTTTTTACATCTGTAACAACAAAGGAGCTTCCCTTTAATTCATTCTCAATGTTTTCTACCTCAGTCTGTGATGAGGGCTTTATTTTTTTGCCGCCCTTTGTAATCAGCGACGCTGTAAAGCTATCTCCCTTGTCACTTTTTAAAACTGCACCAACTGTCCAGAATTCTTCTGGGTTGAAGTTTTCTATCTCTCTTTCTCTGTCTACAATCATACGTGTGGCAACAGACTGAACACGACCTGCACTAAGGCCTTTTTTAACCTTACGCCAAAGGATGGGGCTGATTTTGTAGCCTACAATACGGTCTAAAACTCGTCTTGCCTGCTGAGCGTTTACAAGGTCAATATCTATAGGTCTGGGCTGCTTGATTGCAGCTGTGACTGCTGTCTTTGTAATTTCATTAAAGGTTATTCTGCAGGCACTCTTATCATCAATATCCAAAAGCTGTGCCAAATGCCACGAAATAGCCTCACCCTCACGGTCAGGGTCAGTTGCAAGAAAAACTTTTTTCGCAGATTTTGCGTCCTTTTTCAATTTTGATAAAAGGTCGCCCTTACCTCTGATTGTTATATATTTTGGCTCAAAGCCGTTGTCAACATCAATACCAAGCTGACTTTTAGGCAAATCTCTTACGTGTCCCATAGATGCGATTACATTATAGGATTTTCCAAGATACTGTTTTATTGTCTTTGCCTTGGCAGGTGACTCCACTATAACAAGATTGTTTGCCATTATTTTTCTCCTCTTCTACGTATTCAGGGTAAAGCTCTTGCCCGGGTGGGTTTTTACCTTACCTTTTATTTCAAGCATTGTAATTATTGAAGCGAGCTTATCAGGAGCTACTCCTGTAGCTGCCAATAACATATCAAAATTAATCGGTGTTAAAGACAGCTTGCTTATTATATGCTTTTCTTCCTCTGTTAAGTCCTTAAATAAATCATTATTTACATTTCTGGGTATATTTTCCTGTTGCACGTCATTTACGCCCGGCTGCGAATATTCATAGCCGTAGTGCTCTACAATATCGCGTGCCGACGTTACAGGATAGGCTCCCTCTTTAATAAGGTTGTTTGCGCCCACACTTTTCGGTCTGGTTATATCGCCGGGAACAGAAAACACGTCACGGTTCTCCTCAAGAGCATAATTTGCAGTAATGAGTGCACCGCTTCGCTCTGGTGCTTCTGTAACTAAAATACCCTGTGACAAGCCTGCTATTATTCTATTTCTTTCAGGAAAGTGGTGTCTTTTTGGTTCAGAATATGGCGGATATTCAGAAATTACCATACCTGTTTTGATTATACTCTGCATTAGTTCTTTGTTGCAATAGGGATAGGCAGTTTCCAACCCTCCGCCTGCTACTGCAATAGTTATACCACCTGCGGCAATTGCTCCTCTGTGGGCTGCAGCGTCAATACCCTTTGCCATACCGCTTATGACTACAAAGCCGTTTGCCGCCATATCAAATGAGATTTCCTCTGTTGCGGCAACGCCGTAGGGTGTTGCCTCTCTGGTGCCCACCACTCCGATACAGGTGTAGTCATTAAGGTTATATCTGTGTCTGCATCTGACATATAAAACCTGTGGCGGTGCTGAGATTTGCTTTAGGTTTTCTGGATAATAGGGACTATCGATGGTAAGAATGCAAATGCCTATTCTCTTACATTGCTCCTTAACCTCTTCCACCCTTACTGTGCTCTTATCGCACAAGGCAGAAATAGTACGCTTGCCAAGTCTTGAAACACTGTTAAAATCTTCGCGCTTCATATTAAAAATGGCTTTTGGTGTTTTAAAAACCTTTAAAAGTCTTACCATTTTCGTGGCATTCATACCCTCTTTTAAGGAAAGCCACAGCCAATAATCCAGTTGTGTCATCTTCTTGCAGTCACCACTCAATTTTATCACCTATATATTAAAATACTACAAAAAAAAGATTTTGTAAAGAGTTTTTTCCTTAATATATGCAAAAATAAAAAGACCGACTTTATAAGTCGGTCTAAAATATTATCTTACGTTTCCTAAATAAAACAATGCTAAAACTCCCGGACCTGCGTGTGCTGCAATTACAGGATCGCAGTAATTGATGATAATATCCTTTACGTTATATTCCTTCTTAATCTTGTTTGCAAGATATTCTGCGTCCTCCAAGCAATCGCCGTGGCAGATAGCAAGCACCTGATTTTCAGGGTCTACTACGTTTTCTTTGAAGCTATCGAAAAGTGCATTTATTGATTTCTTTCTGCCGTTTACCTTTGCCTGAGCTACAAGTTTTCCGTCATCGTCTACGTGAAGAACAGGCTTAATCTGAAGAATTGTACCGATAACGGCTACACCGCCTGAAAGTCTGCCGCCACGTTTTAAGAAAAACAAATCATCTACTGTAAACTTGTGAACAAGCTTTAAGCGGTTTTTATAAATAAAGTCAGCCGTTTCGTCAATAGTTTTGCCCTCCTGCTGCATTTTCGCTGCATAGTAAACCAAAAGTCCGTGACCGATAGAAGCAGCCAATGAATCAATTACAATAATCTTTCTTTCAGGATATTTCTCACGAAGGTCGTCTGCAGCAATTTTTGCTGCCTGATATGTACCGCTGATGCCGCTTGATATTAAAATCGCAAGAATATCGTCGCCACCTGACAGAATTTCTTCAAATGCGTCTGTAAATTCCTCTACATTGAGTAACGACGTCTTTATATGTTCCTTGTTGCGTAAGCGGTCATAAAAGCCTTTAAAGCTGAATTTTTCGTCTGTTAAGTAGTTGTTTATCTCCTGACCATCAACAACCATTGTCAAGGATCTGTAAACAACGTCCAGTTCATTTAGCATATCTACCCTTAAATTACAAGATGCGTCTGTAAAAATTTTATATGACATAGTAATCCTCCACTATTTAGTATTTAATACTATGTTACCACATATGGGACATTTTGTCAAGTTGCTTTTAGAACTTGATTTTTAAAACTCTTTATGGTAAAATTATCTAAGGAGTTGATTTTGATGGATTTATCTAAAGAAAAATTAGAAGGCGTTTTTTCCGAGGGCGAAAAATACTTAAAAGAGTTTTCACTTCCCTCCTGGGAGGACTTCCCTTCAATCGAATTATATATGGACCAGGTTGTAGCACTGCTTAACGAGTATCTGAGAATTTTTCTCGTTCCAAAAAGTGATATGCAGATAACTTCTACTATGATTAACAACTACGTTAAGCTAAAGACCATTCCTGCTCCTGTCAAGAAAAGATATTCTAAAAAGCATCTTGCATATCTTGTTATGGTTTGTATATTAAAGCAGACACACAGTATGTCTACCATTTCCACAATGATACCACCCGATTTGGAAGAAGAAGAATTAAAACGAATTTATAATTCATTCGTTATAAATCATTCAAAAGCGTATTCTTACGTTACAGACCAGATATATAACGTAGCACAGCGGTTTTTGGAGGATGACGAAAGCACAGTTGAAAAACTGGAGGATTTAGTTCTTCAAGTAGCAGTATCGGCAAATATTTTCAAGCTAATTACTGAGTGGATTGCCGCAAGAACAGAAGAAAAAAACAAATAAACAAAAAGGCACTCACGCGAGTGCTTTTTTGTTTACAATAATTTTTGATTATTCATTACCTTAATTATCTTTTTTTCTCAACAATCTTCTTTTTATAGGCGGAATAATTGCTGATTTCCACATACCCATATGGAAAATCATAAGTATGGGATAAAGCTCTAATCTTCCTGCTAACATATCAAACATCATTACCCATTTTCAAAAGTCAGTAAAGTGATCGAAGTTGCCGGTTGGGCCACACAGTTCAAGACCGGGGCCAATGTTATTGATGGTAGCAGCGACCGCTGTGGATGTTGTAATCAAGTCCTTGCCTTCTAGGGATACTAGAAAAACAGAGATAGTAAATAGTAACATAAATGTTACAAGATAAACATTAACGGAGCAGATAACTTCGTGTTCTACAGGCTTACCGTCCATCTTGATTCGTTTCACACTCTTTGGATGAAGATAAGTTGCAGTTTCCTTGAGAAAGGTTTTAAAGGCAACTAAGATTCTTGAAACCTTAATACC
>JAZQBQ010000030.1:0-3682 GCA_045545755.1 Congzhengia sp.
GCACCTATAGGCATGGGTTGGCTGGTTGTGGATGAAGATTATGATTACGAGGATTGATGATATGTTAAATCGAAAGCTTTGTAAAAAATGCAAAACAGGCAGAATAACCTATGAAAATGACCCTAATTCTCCCGTGTGTCCGTATTTGCCTGTTTATCAGAGGCATAGGTGCCCTTACTTTTTAAGTGAAAAGGAAAATTTTTATAATAAAATAACAGCACTGATAAAAGGGAAATGTATGCGATAGGAGATATGGAATAATCTTTATGAAAAGAATAATCTTTGTATTTATGCTGGTTATGACAGCATTCACATCAACAGGTATCTGGGAAGTAGGGAAAATACAAAAAGGTTGTCGCGACTGCGACAACCTTTTTTACACCTTAGGCAACAAGCACACATCGTGCTTATTGGTAGACAACACTACCGATGTGCGTGTTAAGGACACGCCGCTTAGCGATTTGATGAAGTTTAGTCGTTCTTCTAGTGTTTGTGCAGAGCTTGTGACAACCTTTAAAATAAAGTCAAAGTCCCCTGCTATGTAATGACATTCTACAATTTCATCCTGCTGGTCAATTATGCTGCAAAAGGTCTCGTTGAACTTGGGGTGCTCAAGTCTTACCGAAATGAACGCCGTAAGGTCACGACCTGAAATATTCTGGTTTATTATTGTGGTGTACTGCTGAATAAGACCTGAAGCCTCGAGTTTTTTGATACGTTCTATTACAGCAGACGTTGACAAATTGATTTTTGCACCGATGTTCGTGGCATTTTCGCGGGCGTTTTCTTTTAAACAACATAAAATTTTGTAATCTAATGAATCCATGACACATACCTCCACATTTTCAATCCTATTATACAAGAAATGGCAAAAAAAGTAAATAGAAAATAGATAAATTGCGTAATTTTTTTGGAAGAAATCAAATAAAACAAAAAAATAACGGCAGAATGTCTATAAAAAACATAAAAACAAGGGAACGACACACAGGTCGTTCCCTACATTATTAAATACAATATTAATTTCTTGTCTTTGGCGGTCTGCGTTAAATTAGACAGCCATCTTTAGTTACATTCAGCAACCAACGGACCAGCCAACTCTGAAAGATAGAAGAGCTTGCCGGGGATTGTGGGAATGTAGCTTGATGTGATCCAGGGTGTAGGACCATATCTGAGTGTCATCCAGAAGCTCATGCCCTGCCACTGCATGCCACGTCCCAAAGCGCCGTCAGCGCCGCCGATGGCGTAATCTGCCTGTAAGAACAAGCCGGGGCCGATTGTGTTAGCTCTGCAAGGAACTAATGTTGTTCTTGACTTAAAGCTTGTGATAGCGTTCTGCTCAATTGTTAAGGGATGGAGTTTAGCGCCGATTCTGTAGCACTGTGACTTCCATTCTTCTTCTGTAGCGAATTCGCCTGCAAACTGGGGCTCCCAGAAAGCGATGTGGCACATTCTGCCGATACCGTAAACTAAAACTAATTTAGCGCCTTCAGCCTTTAGAGCTGCAATCTTCTCAGGATATGTGGGAAGATTTTCTTTTGTAGCGAAGTTTCTCTGTGTAGCGGGAACAGTGAGTGCGCCTAAGGGATTAAAGAGAGCCTGCTCCATAGCATTCTGGAATGCAGCGGGGTCGTCAGAGGCGAGAGTGTTGCCGTCAGCATCTGACCATTCGTCCATATTGAAGGTGTAAACGTGTTCGCAAGAAACATTCCATTCTTTTAAGAAGAAAACTGCCCACTTATACATACCCATAGGACCTACGGGAAGAATCATAGCGAGTTTTTCGCCTCTGTCTTTTGCGTTTTTGATCTGGAGTGCGATTTCGTGACCCATATATGTATCAAATGCTGTTAAGTTGTCGCATTCAATGGGTGTGAAGCCATCATTCCAAAAAGCTTGACGGTCTGAAACCTTGTTAGCAGGGTCGCAGCAAGCGTCAATTTTAGCCATATCCCAACCTGCAGGATAAAAGCCGTCTAAGAGTGAACCTTTAACTGTGCTCATAAAATCCATAGTTTTATATCTCCTTTTAAATTAATTACGGTAATAAACGTTTTGTTGTTACTTTGGGCCAAGCGAGACATTCTGTGTAAGCTTCAGCATACTGTACGCCGCACTGCAAGCCTCTGTATCTTGAACAGGTCTTTACAAACTCTGCAAAGTCGATACCGTCGTGGTCACGCATCCACTTCATCTGGCTTACGTGGCACTCAAGCATTTCCATTTTTAAATCAATTTCGTCTGTTATGTCAACGTACATTGTGGGCATTGTACCAACGCCTGCAAGATTGTCCATATAATAGATGGGGGTAACAGCGGCTTTGCCGGGAACGTTTGACTTAAAGTATACGCAGCTTGCAGCAAAAGCGGCATCAAACACAAGCTGAGAAACAGCCACGTGGTCGGGCATATAGTCGTTGGGAGCGTGTGTGATAATAAGGTCAGGCTGGACCTCGCGGATAACGTCAACAACTTTTTTTCTATGCTCCTCACAGCAGCGGTAAACTTCAAGGTCAGGAATATCGCAGGTTACAACACGGAACTTACCGATTTTGCCTGCATTTTGTGCTTCTTGGGCACGCATTTCTCTAAGCTCGTCAGAAGGAATGATTTCGTGGCCTTTGTTGCCGTTACATACGTGGCAAACTGTAACATTGTCACCGCGTTTAATACATTTTAATAATGTGCCGACGCAATTTATCTCGGCGTCGTCGGGATGACATGTAATTGCTAAAACATTCATCAATTTTTCCTCCAAATTGTGTAAATAAATTAAGTAAAAATAAACCATTTATATTATATAATTTTACCGGATTAATGTCAAGGTAAAAAGCAAAAAAAGACTACCAGAGGGCAGTCTTTTTCCAAAAGGACATATAAGGGGAGGACGATAAATTATATTGCCTTTTTCATCTTAAGCTTAATAGAATCTGAAATCATAGCGATAAACTCACCATTTGTGGGTTTGCCTTTGTTGGTGTCTATTGTGTAACCGAAAATATCAGTTAAAATTTCTTCTCTTCCTCTATTCCAGGCAACTTCTATTGCGTGGCGGATAGCACGCTCAACACGTGAGGAGGTAGTGGAGAAATTCTTTGCAACTGTAGGATACAAAAGCTTGGTGATGGAATTTATAAATTCATCATCCTTGATACATAAGCCAATAGCATCACGAAGGTAATTGTAGCCCTTGATATGGGCAGGTACGCCAATGTCGTGAATAATATCGGTTATTACACTCTCTAAATTATTTTCCGTAATCTGTGTGCCTGTTGCAGCACTTATAACAGACGTATGCACGGGAGAAGTGGAGCAGCATTCAATAATACGCATTTCAATATCACGCATATCGCTGGGCTTCATAATGTAATACTGGGCGCCTAAGGAAAAGGTTTTTTGCACTACCTTGTCGTTGCCGATAGCTGAGTACATTATTATTTTTGTGTTTACGCCTTCCTCTGCGAGCTTTTCTAAAAGTCCCAGCCCGTCAAGCTTTGGCATTACAATGTCTAAAATTACCACGTCGGGCTTTTTGGATTTTATAAGCTCATACCCCTCTACGCCGTCTTGTGCCGTGCCTGCTAATGTTATGTCGGGATTGCTCTTAAAGAAATCTTCAAAACCCTCTCTGATATCCTGATTGTCGTCAATAGAAACTACCTTTATCATTTTTATCCTCCTGATT
>JAZQBQ010000031.1:0-28353 GCA_045545755.1 Congzhengia sp.
CGCGGCATTGCCGCGGCGTTCTTTATAGGTTAGCCTCTTTATAAAACTGTCGCAGTGCCTCGCAGGAGGCAGAAAATTTCTTTGACTCCTCAGGGGTTAAGTGCAGATCCAAGTGTCCCACGACACCATCTCTGCCAACCACAACAGGCACTCCTGCATACACATCACGCTCTCCGTATTGACCAGTTAAGTAGGCAGAAACAGTTAAGATGCTGTTTTCGTCTTTTAGGATTGCCTTTACTATTCGCACCAAAGACATACCTATGCCGTAATAGGTGGATTGTTTTGCTTCGATTATTTCGTATGCCGCGTTTTTAACTTTATCCGAGATTGTGTCCATTTCTTCACGCTTAAATCGGTCACCAAACTCCGAAACAACATTTTCTACAGGCTTTGTACCAATCATCGCCTGTGACCAGGGTACAAATTCAGTATCCCCGTGCTCGCCTATAACGTAGGCGTGAACGTTTCTGGGGTCAATGTCGAAATATTCGCCCAAAGAAAAGCGAAGTCTTGCGGTGTCAAGGGTAGTTCCAGAGCCGATTACACGATTTTCTGGAAATCCTGACAGAGTTTTTACAATATGCGTCATAACGTCAACGGGATTTGTAGCAACTAAGAAAATTCCCGAAAATCCCGACGCCACAACAGGGTCAACTATGGACTTAAATACAGCAGTATTTCGTGCTAAAAGCTGGGGTCTTGTTTCTCCAGGTTTTTGTGCAACGCCCGCGCAGATTACGACGATGTCGGCATCAACGCACGCATCGTAGTCTGCTGCATAAATCTTCATATTGGAATTAGAAAAGGGAAGCCCGTGGTTTAAGTCCATAGCTTCCCCTTGTGCCTTTTGTTTGTTAATATCAATTAAAACAAGCTCGTTGCACACGTTCTGATTGAGCGCAGCATAAGCAAAGCTCATACCTACAAAACCTGTGCCGATTAAAACTACTTTTTGTTTTTCAGCCCTCATAAATACCTCCGATTATTTAAAGGGCTAAAACGCATTTTTTAACCCTTTATACTTTTAAAATTAACTTCTGTTGTTAAAAGTCTTGCGGATTTTAATGCGTAGAAAATAATTAAAGAAATCACAAAATCAATACAATGGTGGATAAATGAACCGCAACCGATTGTAATGATTATGTATTTAAGTAAACCGCCTGCAGGTGTTGCGATAAAGGGAATAGAGATAAGTCCTACAACCATCTCAGCGCCTGCGTGGAGTAAGCCTGTAATGAGTAAAACTAAAAATACATTCCACTTTTTTTGGAGCATCTTGTAGCCGCAAAGACCGAAAATTATATGAGAAAACGCACGAAGCATAACCCAGGGGCCTAACTGGATAAAGCCGAGCGCGCTGCCTACGGCAGTACCAATTACCGCAAAAGGTCCAACAAACATTGAAAGAATGCCGGGCACGTGTGATGCAAATGTAGCTGAGAATATTGGTTCTAAAACCAGCTTGATTGGCATAAACAGCGGAATAGCAAGTGCTAATGCCGTAAGCAGAGCCGCTATAGAAATATCTTTTGCATTAAACTTAGAATTATTCATGAATATTCTCCTTTGTTGTCACGAAAAAACCAATCTCACATAAAATGTAATAAATTTCATTGCGGAGGTAATTTTATGTGGGGAAATGTTTTTCTTGATTGTTTATTTTTATTTCTAATATGCTACGCAATTGTCAGCATATTTTATAACGTATCTGATTTTTTGTTAAGACGTTACTGCCGCTATCCAATGCAAGCTTTCTTTATGCTGGAAATAACTCGCGAAAGCAAAAACATTGAGTGTGATGTACGGGTAGCACTGTCAAAAAGCATCAAGAACAAGTGTGCGCTGATGATTGTATGCGAGGGGCTTGACCTTGACGAATACATGGTTATCTGGCGTCTTACTGATAGCTTCGACCACGTTATTGTCACAACTCCTGATGAAATAATGACAAAGATAGATACTGCAAAAAGCATTAACGCGTCACAATAGTTCCGCCGCCGAGCAAACGGTTGCCGTTATAAAAAACGCAAGCCTGACCGGGGGTAATTGAGCGTGCGGGAACTGATAATGTAACCTTATACATATTATTTTCTGCTTTTACTGTGCAGGGTAGGTCGTGTGCAGAATATCTTACCTTGCAGGAGCAACTGAACTCGTCTCCTAAATCAGCCATAAGATTTACGCTGTCAATATAAAAGCTTTGGGAAAATTCCTCGCCCTTTTTACCAAGAACTATGCTGTTATTATCAGGATTTATAGAAAGCACAAATCTTGGCTCGCCGTAAGCGCCGATGCCCTTTCGCTGACCGTAGGTGTAATTAAATATACCTGTATGATGACCGATTACGTTACCATCGGTATCTAAAAAGTCGCCGGGGGAGTCGTCTAAAAACTTTTTGAGATATGCATTTTTGTCCCCGTCGGGGATAAAGCATATGTCCTGACTGTCTTTTTTCTCCCATACGAGCAAGTTAAATTCCTTGGCAAGCTCTCTTACATAATCCTTATTAAAGCCGCCTAAGGGCATTAAAATTTTGGATAGCTTTTCTTGTGAAAGAGCGTATAAAAAATATGTCTGGTCTTTATCAAGACTTTCTGCCTTGTAAAGAGAGTACACACTGTCAACGCACTCGATACGGGCGTAGTGACCTGTTGCTACGAAGTCAAAACCTTTTTCAATTGCATAGTCAAAGAGAGCACCGAATTTTATCGCTTTATTGCATATAACGCAAGGGTTAGGTGTTCTGCCTGCTTTGAATTCTTTCACAAAGGCTTCTTCCACTAACTTTTTAAACTTATTACGAAAATCCAAAACCTCAAATGAAATTCCGATTTTCTCTGCTACTTTGCGTGCGTCGTCAATAAAGCCCGTATCGCCCTCGGTTAGCCTGAGAGTCACACCGTGCACGCTGTATCCCTGTTTTTTTAAAAGAGCAGCGGCAACAGATGAATCTACGCCGCCGCTCATTCCTATTAAAACCCTACTCATATTAGTCGTGCTTGTGACAGTCAGAGCAGCAGCCTGAGCACTTAATGTCTACAGGAGGTTCAACGCCTAAACGCTTATAGTAGTCATAGATTGCAGCATTGATTGCTTCTTCTGCTAAAACTGAACAATGTACCTTAGCAGGGGGAAGTCCGTCTAAAGCTTCCATTACTGCCTTGTTTGTAAGCTTTAGGGCATCGTCGATGGTTTTTCCTTTTACCATTTCTGTTGCCATAGAGCTTGTAGCTACAGCTGCACCGCAACCAAAGGTTTTGAATTTAACTTCTTTTATAATGTTATCTTCAATTTTCATATAGATTTTCATTATATCGCCGCACTTGGCGTTGCCTACTTCGCCTACTGCGTTGGCGTCTTCAATTTCGCCCACGTTTCTGGGGTTAGCAAAGTGGTCCATTACTTTTTCTGAATACATTTATTTCAACTCCTTTGATACTTTTTCATAAAGAGGCGACATATCACGAAGTCTTTGTACGATTACAGGGAGCACCTCTAATACATAATCAATATCATCACTTGTGTTGATTTCGCCGATTGAAAGACGAAGTGAACCGTGTGCAATCTCGTGGGGAAGTCCCAATGCCAATAACACGTGTGAGGGGTCTAAGGACCCGCTTGTGCAGGCAGAGCCTGAGGATGCCGCAATTCCGTTTAAGTCAAGCATTAAGAGTAACGCCTCGCCCTCAATGAAGTTAAAGGAAAAGTTTACATTACCGGGTAAGCGGTCTGTGGGGTGTCCGTTTAACTTAACATAGGGGATTTTTTCGGGAATTTCCTTTATCAATCTGTCACGTATAGCGCGAATTTTTGCAGTTTTTTCTTCTAAATTATTGGTTGCAAGCTCGATTGCCTTGCCAAGACCTACGATTGATGCTACGTTTTCTGTTCCGGCACGACGAGCCCGCTCCTGTGCGCCGCCGTGCATAAATACAGCGGGCAAAACATTTCTGCGGGCGTATAGCGCTCCTACACCTTTAGGTCCACCGAATTTATGAGCAGAAAGTGAAAGTAAATCTATGTTCATTTCTTTTACATCAATATCCATTGAACCGATTGCCTGTACTGCGTCTGTGTGAAAGAGTACACCGTGCTCTTTTGCAATAGCGCCAATTTCACGAATAGGCTCGATTGTACCAACCTCGTTGTTGGCAGTCATAATCGTAATTAGAATTGTATCGGGGCGAATAGCGGATTTCAATTCTTCAAGTGAAATTTTTCCGTATTCGTCTACGTCTAAGTAAGTAACCTCATAGCCTTGCTTTTCTAAGCTTTCTAAGGTGTGCAATACTGCGTGGTGCTCAATTTTTGAGGTAATGATGTGTTTGCCTTTTTTCTCTTTAGCAAGGGCAATGCCCTTAATTGCCCAGTTGTCAGACTCTGTACCGCAGCCTGTAAAGAAAATTTCTTTTGGGTCAGCGTTAATTGCTTTTGCTACTTTTTCACGGGCAGCCTCTACTGCCGCCTTTGCCTCACGACCGATTTTATATATGGAAGACGGGTTGCCGTAATGTTCTGTCAAATACGGTATCATAGCGTCTAATACCTCTTTTTTAAGGGGTGTCGTTGCACTGTTATCAAGATAAATACTTTTTGCCAAAATTATCCCTCCTAAGCCATAATACTCTAACTAAACATTATACATCAAACAAACTTAAAATTCAACACCCAAAAGGCAAAAATTAAAACAATTTGTTGTATGTTTTTTGCTTTAATGTCAGTTCTATTTCCTCAAATGAGCGGTTTTTGGCACAAATGAGTAAAATAGGGTTTTCAGCCAGAGCAGAAACCGGCGAAAAGTTGGCAGAGGGAATAGAAGAAATAGGCGTATTTTCGTAAATGTATGCGTCTGCAACGTCATTTTCGGAAACGATTTCGTAGCCTTTATTAGTCAGGTAGTCCTTAATGTTTTCAAGACCGTTTTCAACTGAAATTTTCATATTTTTATATCTCCTTGCAAAAAAATATAAATATAGTATGCTCAAAATGAAAAAAAACTTAACATTTTATTGATTTTGTGATACAATATATAGCGACTCAATAAGGCGGGTGCTCCGCCAAATAATTTTTGGGAGGCTTCTTTATGGGAAGACTATTTGGAACAGACGGTGTCAGAGGCGTAGCCAACACCGAATTAACCTGCGAGCTTGCCTATAATATCGGTAAAGCAGCAGCACACGTATTGACAAAAGAAACAAAGCACAAACCTAAAATTTTAATCGGCAAGGACACAAGAATATCAGGAGATATGTTAGAAGCGGCGTTGTCAGCGGGACTTTGCAGTATGGGTGCAAGTGTAATATCACTGGGCGTAATCCCCACGCCTGCAGTGGCGTACCTTGCAAGAAAATATGAAGCAGACGCGGGCGTTGTTATTTCAGCGTCACACAACTCAGCAGAATTTAACGGTATCAAGATTTTTAACGGCAACGGCTACAAGTTAAATGACGAAATCGAAGAAGAAATCGAGCACATTATCTTAGATGGTGTTGAGCTTGAAATACCCACAGGAGATGCTGTAGGTACAATGTCAAAGTGTGATACAGCACTTTATGACTACAAAGAATTTGCAAAATCAATGCTCTCAGGTGAGAGTCTTTCAGGCTTAAAGATTGCAGTAGACTGTGCTAATGGTGCAAGCTACAAAAGCTCAGTTGAAACATTGGTAGAGCTTGGTGCTGAGGTGTTTGTTGTTCACAACCACCCCAACGGCATCAACATCAACGCAAACTGTGGTTCTACCCACACAGACAAGTTCTGTGAATATGTTAGGAACATTGACGTTGATTTAGGTCTTACCTTTGACGGCGACGCAGATAGACTTTTAGTTGTTGATGAAAAAGGTACATTGATTGACGGCGACAAGATAATGCTAATCTGTGCAAGCTATTTAAAAGACCATGGTCAGCTAGCAAAGGATACTTTAGTTACAACAGTTATGACAAACTTAGGTCTTGTTAATGCTGCCAAAGAACGTGGCATTAAGATTGCGCAGACCAAGGTTGGCGACAGATACGTATTGGAAGAAATGTTAAAGTACGGCTACACCTTAGGCGGCGAGCAGTCAGGCCACATTATATTCTTAGACTACAACACAACAGGTGACGGACTTTGTTCAGCTCTCTTGCTCCTTTCTATTTTAAAGAAAACAGGGGAGAAGCTTTCTAACTTATCATCAGTATTTACACCCTTACCGCAGGTAATCATAAATGCAAAGGTGTCAAATGCGAAGAAAAACACATACACAGAAGACGAAGTCATTATGGAAGCAATCCGTGAGGTTGAGGCAGAATTCTCAGGAAACGGAAGAGTCTTGATCCGTCCTTCAGGCACAGAGCCTTGTGTTCGTGTTATGATTGAGGGTCCCGAATATGAACTCATCAAGCAAAAAGCAAGCTATTTAGTTAAACTTATCGAAGCAAGACTTTCATAAAACTTGGGAGGAAAATTATGAAAACAGTAATCATAACGGGTATATCAGGTGCAGGTAAAACCTCTGCCATACACGTACTGGAAGATATAGGCTATTACTGCATAGATAATATTCCTCCTATGCTTATTTCAAGCTTTATTTCTCTGTGCGAAGGTTCAAACTTCAACACAAATAAGATTGCTTTTGTGGCAGATGCAAGAAGCGGCGAGCTGGTAACACACCTTTATACTGAAATTGATAAATTAAGACGCAGTGGCAAGGAGTGTACAGTTTTATTCTTAGACGCCGACGACGAAACACTGATAAAAAGATACAAGGAAACAAGACGCAAGCACCCGCAGGGCGGCAGCGGCAGAATTGATGACGGTATAAGATTTGAAAGAAATCTCTTTTCTGAAATTAAGAAAAGCGCAGATTTAGTCATTGATACGTCAAGCCTTTTGACACGTGAGCTTCGTGAAAAGGTGGTATCATACTTTGAGTCACACACCAGAGAGTATGAGCCTATTTCTGTCAATGTGGTGTCATTCGGCTTTAAGCGTGGAATTCCACTTGACTGTGATTTGGTGTTTGACGTGCGATTTATGCCAAACCCCTTTTATGACGAGGTGCTGCGGGAAAAAACAGGCAAGACAAAAGAGGTTGCAGATTATGCACTCTCCTGCGAGTCAAGTCAGAAGTTTTTAGAAAAGCTCGTAGATATGTTACTCCACTTGCTGCCATTGTATACTGAAGAGGGTAAAAGCTCCTTAGTTGTTGGCATCGGCTGCACAGGCGGCAAGCACCGTTCTGTGGCGGTGGCAGAGTATCTTAAGAATACACTTTCGCAGCAGAATTATTATGTTTCGGTTAATCATAGGGACTTAGGAAATGAATAGTTAAAGGCACTCCGTATGGAGTTCCTTTTTTAATTTGCTACGGATAGAAGTGCCTTTCTGTGTAAGTAATGGAGATTTCTGTGAGAATAGTTCATAAGCTCTGATATTTCCTCCCAGCCGTAGCCGTCTATATATCGGTAGCGTAAGAGTAGTGCCTCCGACGCGTCATTTACATTGTCAATTTCTTTTTCAATCGCTCTCTTTTCTTTTAGTATTGTGCTGACTTTTTTGCATAGGCGCACCTTTTCTTCTTCAATATCACGTTCTGTTTTATTTGCAGCTGCTATTCCCAAAGTGCCCAGCGCCATGGACACATCGTGGAACATTCTGTAATGCTCTGCAAACCTTTTTAACTCTTTCATATTTACCCTGTAATGTTCAAGCTTTTCTTTTGTCAATAATCCTCACGCCCCTTGTAAGAATATTTGAGCTTGTCGTGGTTGTACTGCTTGCAGGTCTTATAAAAGCTGCAATTTCTTTGTGCACACACAAGCTCATAAAGAATCGTGCATTCGCCCCGGCGGAAACCGAAGCAGTCTGTCTTTACCTTGGTTGAGTTCATTATTCTCATCCTTTCCTTTAGATTACACACTAAGTTTAACATATTAAATACCATTTGTCAAGTATATTAAATATATTTGTTTAATTTGTTAAAAATTTGTTGACAAATAGGTTTTGATATTGTATAATGTATAATATACTAAACAAGTGAGGTAGCATTAATATGACTATCGGAGAAATAATTAAAGAATACAGACAGAAATATAGCGTCACTATGGACGATTTTGCACAGATGAGCGGACTTAGTAAAGGGTATATTTCTATGCTTGAAAAAAACGAAAACCCCAGAACTAAGCTGCCCATTATGCCTACCACAAAGACGCTTCAGGCAGTATCGGCTGCGCTCAATATCTCTGTAGCAGAACTAATGGACAAGTTAGGCGGACACAGAAATGATGAAAATTTCATACCTGTTGACCGTATGGTTTTGGTGCCTGTTGTGGGTACTGTGCGTGCAGGCTGTGGAGGACTTGCTTTGTGTGAGGATATGGGCACAGAAAGCGTTAGTGCAAACACACTCAGCGGCTATGATAACAACGACTTTTTCTACCTTGTTGTAAAGGGTGACAGTATGGAGCCAAGACTTTACGAGGGAGATATGGTGCTGGTCCGCAGACAAGCAGCCATTGATAACGGCGCCTACGGTATAGTGACCATTGATGAAGAAGAAGGAGTAGTAAAAAAGATAGAGTATGACAAAAACTCCATAACACTGATTTCCCAAAACCACAACTATCCTCCCAGAAAATTCATAGGTAAGGACATGGACCGTGTGCGAATTGTGGGAAAGGTAATAGAAAGTAAAAGTAAATTCTAAATAAAAAAAGAACGGCTATTTCCGTTCTTTTTTTATGCGATTTAATAAGTGTTCCACTTTGAACGAAGCTCCCATAATCATTATCGGTAAATATGGGAAATGATAACGTGCACCACCTACAATCAATATCGTTATACATGTGCCTAAAAACATAATGATATAATGCGGTAGCATAAAGCGCCAACGGTTTTCTTTAATAGAATAGAATATATTCAAGATAAATAAAATTACTATGAATATGTACCATAATTGATTAAATATTATTAAACAATCACCTAATGTAATTTTTTCCTGAACTCTGCCGGTAACTTTGTTATAAACTGATTTTATATAATCTATACCACCGGTATCTATTTCATTGTTGAAAAAAGCACTTCCTGAGAATGTTTCTGTTGAGTAGAGATAGAAAAGTTTCTTAGGTGTTTGCATAATGTATTTATACGGATTTTTTAATATCCAGTCAACTGATATTTTTTTGTAATAACTGTCATAATCCTTAAATGTCATTTGCTCCTGTTGTTCATGAGGAATATATCCCACTTTACCCTCGCTGGTAACATCCATAAAGCTACCGTCTGCGTCGTCATTTGCAGTCATAATCAGGTTATAGCCCAAAGTCGTAGACTGATATACAAAATGACCGCATACTGAAAAAGTAAATGCACCGATTAAAACTATTGTAATAATGTATGAACCGATAACCTTGAGCATATCGTATATTTTCTTGTTTTTGTAAATAAGTAACGCAATGGCTCCTATAATAAATGCAATACCTAAAGGGCGTATCCAGTTAGCGAGTGCCAAAAGAATTCCTGCTATAAAGTAAAGGCTTTTTTTATTGCTACACAGCATAGCCAAAGCAAGAAATGCTAATGCTGTAAAGGGTGCTTCTGTGCGTAGTTGTACGGTTTCACTCCAAAAAGTGTTGAGCAGACAGAAAAATATAATAAAAATATAGTGCGCGTAAGTGCTGTTAATACATTTTTTTATTATATAGACACAGCTCCACAGCATAATCTGAACAAAAATTATGTTTAAAATAAATAGCGGTATTAGACTATCGGTAAATCTGATAACCAGAGCAATTAGATTTATATAACCGTTTCCAAAGAAGAATGGCTCAGACAGAAGATTCCTACTTGGGTACCATGTGTTGTCACTAACAACACTACGGGCAAGATTCAAATATGTTCTAGAGTCGCTGATTTGTGGACCATCAAAGATACATATCATAACAATCTGAGCAACAAGCATAATTATAAAGCTGATGAGCGAACAGATTTTAATTCCTGTCTTAATGTTTGAATTTTTCGCAGGAATCAGTGTGTTGTCATATTTTATAGATAACTTTTCTAGCATAAAATCATCCTTTTTCGTGTAATTTCCAATGGTTAATGTCATTTCCTTTAACAACAAAACTAAACCTTGCCATACTGGCAATAGGGTAATCTGATAGAGAGTCCGAATAGAATTCATCAATTATTCCATCAGGAAACTTTTCTAAGAATCGTTTTGCTTTTTCTTCACCGTAGCAATTTTTTGATTCGTAAATTCCTGTATATTTATCAACGCGTGAAGCTATTACACTGGGCACTACAGGCTTTAATAAAAATTCTGCAGTTGCAGAAATTATTACATCGTCATCGCGTCGCCTTTCTTTGTACCATGCTTTGATTTTTTGAGAGTTTACTTCCCAAAAATCGCGCACATAAAAATCTATATCATCAATACCTTTTAAAAAACTGTGAAATCTTTGTTTAAATTCTGTTTTGTCGCACCATTTTATAAGGTACAGAAAAAGCCCTAAACCTTGAGTAAATACGAATTTGATTAAAGTGGGTTTTTTTCTTAAACAATATAAATAAAAATCAACAGTGCTGTCACCATCATATATAGTTTTATCAAAATCATATACATTCAATTCTGATTTCCTCCTTACAGCAAATAAAGGACAAAATACATCAAAATAGCGTATAACAGTACCATAAACAACAATATTTTATCTTTTAATATTACTTCTGTTGGATCGCCATCTGAATCCTGCTCGATGTTGAGGTTATATTTGAGCATTATAAGTATAACAAACGGAACAGTCCATATTAAGTGAGTGTTGCCGTTGATTTGCGACAAATCAAGTGTCCATAGCGAATAAAATACCAACGTGAGGCACAAACACATATACATATTTTTATCAAGAAAATTAAGAGTGTAGCGGTTTAACACATCTCGTTTTTGAGTGCCTTCTCTTATAAGTTCATTTCTCCTTTTGCCAAAACCAAGGAAAAAAGAACCCATTACCATTGTAAGATAGAACCAGTTGGAAATCGCAATGCCTGTAGCAGACGAACCGTATACAGCACGCAACAAAAATCCAACTGCAAGTATTGTGATGTCAAGGATAGGAATTTTTTTGAGTTTAAAGCTATATGCAATATTCATAATTAAATAGAACAGAAGAATTGCACTAGAGCTTATGTTATTTTGCGCTATGTATAAGTTTAGACCAAAGGATAATATCAGCATTACTGCGGCGGTTACAATTGCATTTTTTATAGAAATTGTCCCTGCTGCTATAGGGCGATAACGTTTGGTTTGATGCTGTCTGTCTTTTTCAATATCTCTTATGTCATTCATTATGTATACAGCAGACGAAAGAAAAGAAAAAGCAAAAAAGGCAATAACTGTATTAAGCAACAGAGAAAGATCATAGAGCTGTTTGCTAAAAATAAGCGGGAGAAAAATTATAGCATTTTTTATGTAATGTTTTACCCGAAGCATTTTCATATATTTAGAAAAAGTTTTCATATTAAATAATTCTCCTTGTAAATAAAAAATGCACAGACAGAGCTGCGCATAAAAATAAGCAGCTACAATTGTTATCAAACAATGCCGGCAACATACGTGCCTAATGCAGATGATTAATGCTAAGGTAGCCTAGTAACAACAATTGTAGCACATTTTTGTGATTTTGTAAATACCCTTATTCCACATACAAACTCAGCGCATGTGCAACACCGGGGATAGATTCTCCCTGCTGTACTGCGGTGGGGCTCATCAGTGCGCCTGTGGGCATAAAGAGTACACGGCGGAGATTTTTCTTTTGCATTTCGGGCAGAATATGGGCACAGAGTATAAGTCCTGAACAGCCACAACCGCTTCCGCCTGCGTGAACATCTTGGGAAGAGTCGAAAATCAGCTCTCCACAGTCAAAATAGTTTTTGCTCAAATCATACCCTTCTTTTTTCATTAAATCCACCACGATGGCTTTTCCTACACTTCCTAAATCGCCTGTAAATATGGCATCGTAGTAGTCAGGTTTTCTGCCTGTGTCGTTAAAATGTGCAAGAAGTGTATCAATTGCCGCAGGAGCCATAGCAGCACCCATGTTGTTGGCGTCTTTAATTCCATGGTCTATGATTTTTCCGGTTGTGGTCGCTTCGATTCTTGCGTCTCCGTCGTGTTTATCCACAATAACACAGGCAGAGCCTGTCACGGTCCATTGTGCGCTGGGTGGACGCTGACCGCCGTACTCCAATGGAAAGCGAAATTGACGCTCTGCCGAACAAAAATGACTTGATGTTACGGCACAGCATCTTGTGGCAAAGCCACCATCAACCATTATTGACGCCATTTTCATAGATAATCCCATAGTAGAACAAGCACCAAAAAGTCCGATAAAGGGAATACCGAAAATTCGCAGACCATAGGTGGTTCCTGTGCATTGATTGAGTAAGTCTCCTGCAAAAATATAGTCGATGTCATCAGCGGTTAAACTTCCTTTGGAAAGAGCAGACAAAACCGCACTTTTTACAAATTTATTTTCTGCCTTTTCCCAACTGTCCTCGCCCCAATAGACGTCTTCTACTGTTTTATCAAAAGCTTTTTTAAAAGGACCTTCGCTTTCTTTTTTGCCAGCGATTGAAGCATAAGATTTTATATAGGGACTGTTTTCAAAAAATATTGTCTGTTTTCCATTTCTTTTAAACATAAAAACACCTCTTAGGTAGTTTTTGAATCGATGCAAAAAATATACAAAAAAATAAGCTGTGCTTTAGCACAGCTTATTTAAAAAATTAATTTTATTTAAATCTTAAATCAACACCGGTCTGTGTTTCCTCAGGTGTTTCGCCGAACACATAGTCTTTTTCGGGAAGAATAGCATTGAGTAAGATACCTGCAATTGACGCCACGGCCAAAGCTGAAAGTGAAATTGTAACGCTGCCGATAGCAAATGTTACGCCGGATAAACCTAATGCACAAACCAAGATGATGGCTGCAATAATAAGGTTGCGGCTCTTTGTAAAGTCAACTCTGTTTTCAACAACGTTTCTGATACCTACTGCAGAGATCATACCGTAAAGTACGAATGAGATACCACCGATAACAGCTGTGGGAATAACGTTAACAAGCGCTGCAAATTTAGGTGAGAAGGAGAGTATTACTGCGATTACTGCAGCGATTCTGATAACCTTGGGGTCATAAACTTTAGAGAGTGCTAATACACCTGTGTTTTCGCCATAGGTTGTATTTGCAGGACCGCCAAAGATTGCAGAAAGTGAAGTAGCTAAACCGTCGCCCATTAATGTTCTGTGCAGACCGGGCTTTGCAATAAAGTTTTTACCTACTGTTGATGAGATAGCTGAAATATCGCCGATGTGTTCCATCATTGTGGCAAGTGAGATAGGAGCAATAGCAATAATTGAGCTTAAAATCATTGATGTATTTGACCAGTCAATACCGCCAAATATTGTGCCGTTCCATTTAATGGGGAGTCCTATCCATGGAGCAGAAACTAACTGATCAAGTGCTGAAACCGAGAATAACTGGAGCTTTTCATTACCTGAAAGACAAATGTAGCCGTTTACTTCTACGCCCCAGATTAGAGCTAAAACTGCAGCAATTGCACATGAACCTAAAACACCTATCAAGATAGGAATAATTTTTGCCATGCCTTTGCCCCAAATGTTAAATATGATAATTAAAGCAAGGGCGATAAAAGCAATGAGCCAGTTTGTGTTACAGTTATTAACAGCGCTGCCCGCAAGACCTAAACCGATAGCAACAATGATAGGACCTGTAACGATAGGCGGGAAGTATGCCATAACTTTTTTTACGCCTGCAAGATTAATCAAAAGGGCAAGTACCAAATAAACTAAACCTGCAACTGCAACGCCTAAACAAGCATAGGGGAGTAATTCTGCATTTGTCATTGTGCCATTGCCATCAAGAGGTGCAACAGCGGCATAACCGCCTAAGAATGCAAATGATGAGCCTAAGAATGCAGGCACTTCCATTTTTGTTAAGAAGTGGAAAAGTAATGTGCCCAAGCCTGCCATGAGTAATGTTGTAGCAATGTCAAGACCGGTTAAGAGGGGAACTAAAACTGTCGCTCCAAACATTGCGAACATGTGCTGAAAACCAAGCACTAACATTTTGCCCTTACCAAGGGTGCGAGCATCGTAGATGCCTTCATTTGTGTTTGCCATAATAACTCTCCTTATAATTTAATTTTTTTAAAAATAAAAGCCCTGCCGCAGGTGCGACAGGGCGAATTAACGCGTACCCAAAAAACTAAAACAACTCGTCTTGTCGATGACCTGCATCCGTACAAAGACTTTTTATTTCACTACAAATAATTTTACCATATCGAAAATTATTTGTAAATAGTTTTTTTGTTTTATTTGTAGTTTTATGACAGAACAATAATTCTCACTCTGCCGCCGGACACACTTGCTTTGTCCTGATAAATTGCGGCAGAATAATCTGCTTTCAGTTCTTCCAGCTCTTCAATTGTTATCATAGTGTATTCATAAGATTTTTTGATATATATCTGCACCTTATCGGACATTACGTAGCTGTTTGAGCCCACTGTGATTTCAGAGCCTGAAATCTGTGTAATTTTGCCTGATGCAGCCTTAGATAATGCCGTTAGGGATGTAACGTTTCTTCCGTCTGCAGATACGATTTTTACTGCCTGACCTGTGGATACGGAGTAGGCTTTGTTCTGTGTATTAAGAGAGGTTACGCTTCCGTTGTCGATGTACTCATAACTGCCTGAAACAGACATTGAGGAGGAATTATTCTTTGCACTTGTAATAATTCCGTAGGTGTGCATATCTCCTGTGGTGTCATCTAAGATAAGTGCGTCAACCTCGCCACCGGAGTTTTTGTGAGCGTACAGTATTGCGCCGGATGAAAGTGTAATTCCGTTTAATCTCTGGGGAAAAACTGTAGCGATTTTAGCAGTTTCATAGGAGTTTGTAGTGCTTACTTCTATGATTTCTACATCAGATGCCAGAGCGGCTGCGCCTATTTTATGAGTACTTGCGGTCCACGCAAATTTACCCGAAACGTCATTGTTGTTTGCATTTGCAGAAACTGTGGCAACACCGTCTTTTAACGTTACCGAAACCGCCTTGTTAAGCATTGAGCTGTAATTCTTGTTTGTAATGTATTCGCAAGCCTCGCCTGAGGGGAGAATTACCTTTACATAAGGCTTTGTTACAGCTGTTCCGGAAACGGTGGTCTGCTTTGTGCCGACCTCTGTCAAAAAGCCGTAAACCTTGTCGGAAAGCTGAGCGTTTGTTGCTACGTCTGCGACATCTCCTGATTTACCTAAAAGCAGCGTTACTGTATCACCGAAATTAAAGGAGCCGTTTGATGAAAGCTTAGAAAAAGCGTCAACGCCTTCAATATTATATGTTACACCTGAAACTGTAACAGATGTGGGTGTGTCCTTGTTGGGAGTAGCATTTTCATAAATGCCTGTAACCTTCTTAGAATACACAAGTGCAATATCAAGGTCCTGTAAATAGTAAGCGATGTCATTTGTCTTAACATCAGAAACTGATGACTTCACGCCGTCGCGCATTACTGTAATTGTAGAAGCGGTTGCTCCAAATGATGAGTACCAGGCAGAGGACTTAACTGTTAGCGGTCCTTGAGTTGAGCCTTTGGTACACATAATATAATCGATTTCGCCATTTGATTTGTAGATGATTCTGAGTACGTCGCCCATCTCAAGTGATGATAGGGCAGCATTCGCTGAAACCTTGGCAAAATCCTGATAAAATACTGTGCTGCTATTTACATCTATCTGGTTAAATGCGCCGTTTTTGTATGTAATAATTCCGTTGCCGAGAGTAGAGTACACCATACGCACGTCTGTTCCTGTGCTGATGTTGCCCTGAGGAATAAATGAAACTACCGTGTCGCCGCCTCGGAGCACCAGACTTCCGCGTCTGCCGATTAGTGAGGTGTTTAAGGAAGCTGCTACGTTGTATGTGCCTGCCGAGGTGTAAATTTTACCTTCGGGAACACTTGGGTCTTCAGCCATCGTAGAAATCAGCACAACGTCGTCAACGATAGTGCGGTTGTGGCTGGCGAGAAGCGTTGCCTGATTGCCTTTTAATTTTGTGTTAAGGGTGTTGTAGGCAAGGGCAGCAATGTCACGGCGTGTCATTTCCTGACCGATGGTTTTGTCTATGTTGTCTAAGATACCGATGTTTTTTGCAATACTAACCTGACCATCGGGCCAGCTTGAGCCAAAATCTGCGTCAGTATAGCCCAAAACGCGCAAAAACATTGTAGCTGCTTCTTCATACAATACGGTATTGTTGGGGCGGAATGTAGCATCTAAATACCCCTTGCAAAGTCCGTTCTGTACGCCTACTGTAACATAGGGAGCTGCCCAATGGGTATATGTAACGTCTGAAAAGGGCGAGGTTTTGCTGCCTAAAGCTACGGAGTCGCGGTATTGAGACGCCGCTACTGCGATTTTGGTACATTCAGCACGGGAAACAAGGTCATCATACCTCATATTTCCGTCAGGGTCGCCCTGCATAATTTTAAGCTCTGAGAGCATTGCCGCTGCATTGTCAGTATAAATAGGTGCAGCGCTGACGGAAATTGTGCAAAGCACGAAGCATATAATCAGTAAGGATAATATTTTTTTCACGATTTTCTCCTTTCTATTCAAAACGCAAAGCGTCGATGGGGTTTAGATTAGCTGCATTTTTTGCAGGCAGGAAGCCAAAGATAATGCCGATGGCAACAGACACAGAAAATGCAAGCACCACCGCAAATACCGACGGTATGATTGTAATATCTAAAAGCATACCCGCAACGTATGACACCACAGCGCCAAATATAATTCCGAGCACTCCTCCCACGCCGCTGACGGTAGCTGCCTCTATTACAAACTGGGAGAGGATGTTTTTTTTCTTTGCGCCTAATGACTTTCTTATGCCGATTTCTCTGGTACGCTCTGTAACTGTTACCAGCATAATGTTCATAATGCCGATACCGCCTACCAGCAATGAAATACCTGCAATACATACAAGCGCTGCCTTCATAGTACCGATGATGCTATTAAGTTCCTCTAAAATTTCCTGAGTGGCAATAATTGCAAAGAAGTCACTGCTGCCCAAAATTTCTGTCAATCTGTTTTCCAGCACCGCCTTGGCAGCGTCTAAATCGTTTGCGTCTGCCATAGTAACGGTGTAAGAGCCGATACTGTTGTTCCACGACATTTTTGAAGCTATTGTGTAGGGAATGTATATACACTGGTCGGAGGAATTTTTTGACGAATCGGCTTGTTCTTCCAACACACCTACGATGGTAAAGGGCTCGCCGTTGATTTTCATCGTTTCGCCCAGCGCCTTTCCCCTGCCGTAGTATTCCTGCTCGTAATATGTACCGATTACGCAGACTTTCAGCATTTTGTCCACGTCAACATACTGCAAAAATCTTCCCTGTCCTGTTTCCAAATCGTTTATTTTGTCATAGGTTTCGTCTATACCTGTAACAGAAGCAGTTTCGTTGTCTGAGGAATTTTTTGATTTGATGCTGGCAACAAGCGAAACATTGGGGGTGCAATAAACAAACAAATCGGAATTTTCATCAATAATTTCATACATATCCTCAGGCTCAACATAACGTGTGCTGCCACGTGAAGTAATAGAAACGGTAATGTTATTCATACCGAAGCTCTCAAAAGCGTCTGTTACCTGACCTGTTACACCGTCCATAATGCTGACAAGAATAATTACTGCGCCAACGCCGATGACGATACCCAGCATAGTAAGAAATGAGCGAAGCTTGTTTGACATTATGCTGCCAAATGCCAGATGTACAGTTTTTGCAAAATTCATACTACCGCCTCCTTTTGTGAAAGGATGGTGGAGCGTATGATTGCATCGCCCGAGGGTTCTCCGTCGTATATGATTTTTCCGTCGTGTATTCTGATAACTCGCTTGGCACGAGCTGCAATGGAATTGTCGTGGGTAATTAAAATTATGGTATTTCCCTGTGAATTTAAATTAATCAAAAACTCAATTACCTCATAGCTGGTTTTAGAATCTAACGCTCCCGTTGGCTCGTCTGCTAAGATAACCGACGGCGAGCCTGCAAGCGCACGCGCAATTGATGCTCGCTGCTGCTGACCGCCAGAGAGCTGTGAGGGCTTGTGATGGTATTTATCGTCAATTCCAACTCGGCGTAGCGCACCCATTGCACGCTCGTTTTGTTCTGATTCCTTTAACCCCTTATACATCAGGGGTAGCTTTACGTTGTCTAAAATGTTGAGCTTAGGGAGCAGATTGTACTGCTGAAAGATAAAGCCCAGGGTTTTATTTCTTATTTCTGCCTGTTCATCGTCTGTTAATTTGCTCACATCAGTTCCATTTAGCAGGTAAGTGCCCTCTGTTGGAACGTCTAAACAACCGATAATATTCATACAGGTGGATTTACCACTGCCTGACTGACCGATGATAGCAACAAACTCTCCCTCAAAAACGGAAAACGAAACTCCGTCTAAAGCCCTGACCTCTGAGTCGCCCATTTTATATATTTTATAAATATTCTGAAATTCTACTAAAGGCTTTTTGTCCATATTTTCACCCCTTTAGCGCATTCCACCGGGCATACCGCCGCCCATGCCGCCTTGTGGCATACCGCCGCTCATTCCATCTGAGGGCATTCTGTTGCCCATACCGCCCATCATTCCTACCATATCAGAAAACACGTCGGTAGTTGTTGATTGAATCTGAGGAGTGTAGACCACGTCGCCAACGGACAAGCCTGACTTTATTTCAATGTATTCGTTATTATAAACACCTGTTTCTACCTTTACGGATTTGTAGCCTTCGGGGGCTCTGTCGTTTTCATCTATTTTTTCGCCCTTGACATAAACAATGTTTCCACGGTTTACTGCAGTAACAGGAACGGCTAAAACGTCCTTAGCCTGAGAGGTTGTGATTTCCACGTCAATATTCATACCTGGAAGCAAGTCCTCGTCAAAATCTGTGATTACAACAGTAACAGGGTACGTTGTAACACCGCCTGAGGTTGTGCCGTTTATGGAAACGTTTGACACCTCGCCGTGATAAACTTTGCCCTCTACTGCGTCGGATTTGATTGTAACGCTTTGACCGATTTCTACGTTTTTAATATCAAGCTCGTCAACTGACAGTTCGCACTCAAGGCTTGACATATCATAGATTACTGCCATTTCTGTTGACATATTAGTGTTGTCAAGTTTGTCGCCTGCTTTGATATTTTTCATAACAACAGTACCGGAAATCGGAGCTGTTATTGTGTAATCGTCAAGTCTGTCCTGAGCGTTTTGTTTTGATAGCGCTGATGAACGAAGGGACAATGAAGATGATGTAAGATTGTCTTCAACTGTGTCTGAGTCGATATGTACTAATTTTGTACCTACCGAAACCTTAGCGCCTTCCGAAACATAAACGGCATCAATGTCGCCTGAAGCTCCTGCCGTAATTGTTCTTTCGGCTGCGTATTCAAATGTACCCAAAGATGTGCAGGCAAAGCCGTTAACCTCTGCTGTTGCAGTTTCTGTATTCATCAAAACCCCGGGGTTTTTAACGCTGATTTTTACTTTTCTTACCTTTGTATTTCCTGTTGATGCAAAGCCTGATGAGTTAACGTCTGTTACTATGCCTGAAAGGATTTCGCCGTTTGATGAAACTCTCACAGTTGCGCTATCTCCACGGGAGAAGTTCTTCGCATCTGCGTCATTAAAGGTAACTGTCAGAGTAAGTGATGAGTCGTCGTAAATATCGGCAATTTTTGCACCCGCCGAAACGCTGGCGCCATTTTTTACATAAAGAGTTTTAACTGTGCCTGCTATTTTTGAGGTTACTGTTAGGTTGGCGTAGTTTTCTACTGCTTTGTTGTAATCTATTTGTGAGCGCTGATATGAAATATCTGCGTTTTCAATTGTGGTCTGGGCGTCGGACGCGTCAATTTCATAAAGAATGTCGCCCTCTTCTACCACGTCGCCCTGTTCAAAATTGGCTGATAATACATTGCCTGAAACAAGGGCAGTAATAGAGTACTGGTCCTTGGGGTTAACAACGGCAGAGCCTGTGATGGATGATGTAATGTCACGCTTTTCCACCGTGGTGTCTATTGCCACCACCTCCATAGCATCTTTGGCGTTGTTTAAGCGTACGCTTGCGATAATGCCGCCGATTATGGCGATAACCACCAAAATAGCTACTGCTATTTGCCATTTTTTGATTTTTTTCAAATCAGCAAGCTTAAAGCCTTTTATTTTATGTATGAGTGTTTTTCCCTTTTCTTTCAGATTGAGTTTCATTGCATTATTCCTTTCTAAGTTCTTTGACAACATCATACCACAAATTTAAGTCAACGTTGTGAATAAAATGTGAATTTTACACCATTTTATATATAAATAATTAAAATACTTTTCTTTTTGGTGATAATTTGTTAGAATAATAAAAAAGGGAGTGTACCTATGACCAACAAAAGGTTTATTATAATATTTGTTTGTGTGTTCTTTGTTTTTGCTGCATTGGCGGTAATCATTGGCGGAATTCAGCCTGAGGAAAATATAGCCATAATCACAGTAAACGGTAAATTTTACAAAGAGGTGGACATATCGCAGGAAGAGACCTTTGTGATAGAAACCAAAAAAGGCATAAACACCGTAGAAGTAAAGGACAATGAAATATTTATAACCGAGGCGAGCTGTCCCGACCGACTTTGCGTAAGACACGGCTCGTTGAAAAATAAATACGACGCCATAGTCTGTCTGCCCAATAAGGTGGTAATAGAGTACAAAACTTCAGCAGATATTGATGCGGTGGCAGGGAGGTAGCCTATGAAATTAAAGAAAATGACGCACATTTCCATATTGTCAGGGCTGTCTCTTATAATCTATGTTTTAGAAAGCCAGATTCCACCCATAATTCCTGTTGCGGGAGTAAAACTTGGACTTGCTAATGTAGTAACACTTTATGCCAAGGTAACATTAGGAAGAAAAGCTGCGTTTTTTGTGCTTATGACAAAGATTTTTTTAGGCAACTTGTTCACAGGGTCTGTTGTGTCCTTGTTTTACAGTCTTTTGGGCGGTCTTTTGTGCTTTTTGGCAGAGATAATAATGTTTAGGATAGTTACAAAAGAGCAGATGTGGGCGGTATCCATAACCGGCGCAATATTTCATAACATAGGACAGGTTATAGCGGCAATTGTCTTAATGGGAACAGAAAAAATCCTGTGGTACTTAACAATACTTATCCCTGTGGGCATCATAACAGGAACATTTACGGGCTTAGTTGCCACTTATACTTTAAAGGCAATAACAAACAAGAGGTAAATTATGAGAAAAATACTACCGCTGCTTTTGTGCCTGATGCTTTTGACCTCCTGCGCACAAGCACAAAATTATCAAAGAACAATCTTTTCTATGGACACGCACATAGAATTGAGCATTTACGCGCGCAATGGCGAAGAACTGCTTGATGAAGCAGAAGAAGAAATAAAGAGAATAAACGAAAAGTATTCTGTTGCAAACCTTGATAAAGGGGTGATGCTTCAGGATGAAGAAACGGCAGCACTAATTGCAGCAGCACAGGACTTAAAGGAAAAAACAGGCGGCGCTTTTGATATTAACGTTGCACCGATTATGAGAATATGGGGATTTTATTCTGAGGAATTTGGCGAAAAAAATCACAGAGTACCCACGCAGAGTGAAATCGGCGAAGCAATGGATGCGGCAAGGTCAGGTACATATTTGGATTTTGGTGCAATAGCAAAGGGGTATTGTGCCGACAAGCTGTCGTGGCTTTTGCGAAGTAAGGGAGTAGAGTCGGCAGTTTTGTCCCTGGGCGGAAACGTTGCGCTAATCGGTGCAAAACCTGACGGCACGCCCTGGACAGTAGGAATACAAAGTCCCTTTGATGATGGGCTTTATGCCACTGTAAAAGCACAGGACACAATGATAATTACATCAGGTGACTATGTAAGATATTTTGAAGAAAACGGACATATGTATCATCACATAATTAACCCTCACACAGGCTACCCGGCGGAGTCGGACCTTTCCTCTGTTACTGTAATATCCAATAGCGGAGCCACGGCTGACGCGCTATCCACCGCACTGTTTGTAATGGGCAAGGACAAGGCGATAGAATACTGGAGAACGTATGGCGATTTTGAACTTGTTTTAATAACAAAAGACGGTACGATACATTATACTGAGGGCATAGATATACTATCAGAAAATAAATTAGAAATAATAAAAGAGCAGTGACTACTCACTGCTCTTTTAATGTTATTTTTTATTGTTGTTTTTTGTAGAAAGGAATACTGCACAGCATAATTACACTGCCGATAATGATAAATGCGATTGTAGGTGTCCATCCGTGTGAAACCACAAGTGCAACTACCATAAAGAGACATCCTAAGATACTGAGTGTAGGAACTACAAATCTCTTTACAGGGTGTAAATCCTTTTCCTTCTTCATCATCATAATGAAGATAGGAATGTATAATGCGTAAATTGACACGATAGAAAGCTCAGATGAGTCAAATCCCAGGGGACCAAACCAGGGTGTAGGAGCAAGGTTTGCGCCGTAGAAGAACATAAGCCAGAGTGCAGCAAGTAAAATGCCGATTACTGATGAGTTTGTGGGCATATTTGTGTGTTTGTCAAGCTCGCCGAACATTTCGGGCTTAGGACCTGTTTTTCTTGCAGATAAGGCGTAAATACTTCTTGTTGTTGCAACCATAAGTCCGTTTAATGTACCAAGGCAGGAAATAACAACAATAACGAATAAAAGACTTCCGCCAACGGGTCCGAAGATGTTAGAAAATGCAAGACGCGCACCCGCTTCGCCGTTTGCCATCATATCAGCATTTGTAGCACCGCCGGCAAGACCGATATAGTAAAGTATGTAAACTACAATAACGATAATCATACCAAATGTGAGAGCAATGGGAAGATTTTTCTTGGGATTTTTGAGCTCGGCGTTGATGCTTGTTGCAATAATCCAGCCGTCATAAGCAAATGCACAGGCAGCAACTGCAGTAAAGAAAGCAGCAACATAGCCCATTTCGGGAACTGATACAACAGATGTGAAGTTTTCAACTGTTAAACCGTTTGAAAGACCTACTATTGTACCAACTATAGCGGTCAAAGCCAAAGGAATAAGCTTGATAACTGTTGTAGAAACCTGGAATTTACCTGCAATAATGGGGGACAGTGTGTTTATTGCGTAAAGAGCTATCATATAAACGAAAGCAATAACCATAACCTCAGGTCCAACGATAGAAACGCCGAACAAAACGCCTGTGTAACGAGCTGAAACCCAAGCTAAAACTGATGTTAAGCTGGGGTAGTAGATAAATGCCATAAACCAGCCCATAAAGTAAGCATAGCGGTTGCCTACTGCGTTTTCTGCGTAGTCAACGATACCGTTAACCTTGATGTAGCGTGTAGCCAAAATTGAAAATGTGTACGCACACACCAAAACGATAAGACCACCAAATAACCAAGCGCCGATACCCAAGGGTAAGTGACCACCTGTTGCAGATAAAACTTTTTCTGCTTTAAAGAATACACCGCTGCCGATAACGATGCCCACTACCATTGCGATTGCGGTAAGAAGTCCATATTTTTGTTTTAACTCATGCATAATGTTTCTCCATTCTTTAATTTGTTGGCTCTGCTTCAGCAGAGTAATGTATCATCACTTTAATGATAACACAAAATAAAAATGAGGTCAAGAAATCATACCACCTTTTTTGTAAATATCTCCCTTTTCGACTTTTTATCCTTGTATTTTGACTTTTGCCCACTTTTTTGTCGAAGGTTTGTAATTGAATTGTAACATAAGATACTATATAATGTGTACTGTCGACAAGTTAAACACTAAATATCAAAGGGAGTAAACAAATGAGTAACAGAAAAACTATCAGAAAAGTGGTAGTAAACATCACAGAGGAAGAAAAGAGAAGCTTTATTTTAGAATACAGCATCTTGGAAAAAGAAATTTATATTGAAGGTGCAAGCACCAACACCTACGGTATAGAAGTCTTAAAAAGGGAAAAGACAGACCTTGGAACGCTGAGAGTGGAATACAGAAAGATATTTGATATATTCTGCACAGAAAAAGAAGCCATAGATGCAGTCAATCTTATGGCTGACAACACAGTAACACCTGTGTCCTGCCACGATATAGTGGAACAGTTAATAGGTACAGATGAAATCGAATGCGAAGAGTACGAGGTAATAGCCGTTTAACAAAAGCACCGCCTGTGGCGGTGCTTTTGTCATATTGAGGGGTTTTGTCCAATATAATATTGTACAACCTATGAGGAGGTACAGAGATGAAAAACGAAATTAGCTATCAGCCCCAAAGAATGCGAACAAACGTGGTGAAGTCGGGTGCAAAGAGCCCCTTTGGCAAAACATTAAAAACTCAAATTTTAGTGTGTATTGTATTGATTGCAGTACTCGGCATAGTAAGAATTTTACCTGAGGGAGAGTATGTAAAAACAAAAAATGCAGTCAGACTTATTCTTACCCAGAATACAGACATCATCGGGCAAATTAACAAAATAAAATCAATATTTACAACTGAGGAAAACATAGATGCAATGTCCCCTGTGGCAGACTTTACAAATCCTGCACCGGGAGGGGAGATTGCTGCAAGCTTTGGTGTTCAGGACGCTAAAAGCAGCGGTTTTCACTATGGCGTTGATATAAAAACCGAGCCAAAGGGAAACGTGTTGGCTGCAGCTTCAGGCGAGGTAACGCAAATAGCTACCAATGAAGAACTCGGCACTCACATTGTCATAAAGCACAGCGATGAGATATTTACTACCTACGCCCACTTAGGCGAGGTGCTGCCTGATGTTGGCGAAAAGGTTGATGGGGGCAAAACCGTTGCAAGAGTTAACGATGAGGACAACACCTTTTATTTTGAAATAAGGCGCAACGACACCTACCTAGACCCTGCTGAATTTATAGATTTCGGGGAGCAAAAATGATTAGAATAACACGCTTTTTATATATTCATATACTGTTAGCGCCTATGCTTGTTCTGTCCTTTATATTAAAGAGTCAGACAACCTTTTTTATTTGCTTTGGTGTGGTTTTAATCCACGAGCTATCCCACTTGTTCGCCGCGCTTTTTGTGAAGGTCAGAGTAAAATCAATTGTAATTTTGCCCTTTGGTATGACGTTGCGCCTTGATGAGAGCGTGATAAGACACCCAAAAAAAGAAATCACAATTGCAGCAGCAGGCCCAGTGTCAAACGTTATAATGCTGTTTATATCAGGTGCCATTTTAAGAACAGAGGGAGGAAATTTAAACCTTTTGATTTTTACTGTGGCAAACTGGTCGGTGCTGCTGCTTAACCTTATCCCAGTGCCGCCCTTAGACGGCGGAAGAATTTTGCGCTGTATGTTTATTAAAAATGCTGGCTTAATTCCTGCCAGTAAAAAAATGTATAAAATTTCACGTTTTTTTGTGGGTGTTGTGTGCGCCTTGGGAATTGCTGCGCTGATAATTTCAAAATCAAATCCGAGCCTTTGTATCATAGGTGCATTTTTGATTTTTTCGCTTGTGGAGGAAAAAAGAAATGCTGACCTCTTAATAGCCTCAGAGCTAATCCGTGAAAAGGAAAAATTTCGTGATAAAAAGCTTATTGCAAGCAGCGTTATCACAATAAGGGAAAACGCTCCTGCTGCAAGCGTTATAAGAAAGCTTAATTTAAGCACTTTTTATGTGATATATGTGGTTGATGAAAGCTTGAAAATAACAAAAACCGCAACGGAAAGTGACTTTATCCGTGCGGTTAAGAAATACGGATATTCAGTTTGTGCAAAAGATGTCTAATTGGTAAGGATAAACAAAAGTGCCAAAAACAAAAGCTTATCCCGACATCCTGTAAGGTAGAGAATTACAAGCAAACCCAAAAGCAGCGTTTTGTCCTTGTCAATTTTTTGTATGTTGTGTTCTTCTTTGTGAACGCATACTGCTTCTTCGTGTTCTGTATGGGGCTTTGGCTCACGCCTTATTGGCGAGGCAAAGTTGTTTTTTGAGTTATAATAATTAGTTACCATTATATCAGTTTTTCACCACCTAATTTTTCAGCAATGCGTGCAAGCTTTAAAAGCTGAACTGCACGGTCAACTTTGCCCCTTTTGTCATCGGACAAAAAGGGCTTTAAATCATTTAAAAGCTTAGAGCGCTCATCCTCCTGATTTAATTCGGAAAAAACGCTGCCCAGCTTTAATATCATATCAAGGTCCAAAGGACTTTCCTGGGTAGGGGCAGAAGGTGCAGCTTCTTCCTTTTCGTCTGTGGAAATCAAAGACAAAATTTCAGAAAGTCCGCCTAATAAATCATTTTCTTCTGACATATAACCACCTCGTTAGAACAGTTTTTTCAACTGTTGAAGAATTTCAGGGTTGTTTTTTATTTCCGTTAACAGCTTGTTTAAGTCTACATTTTTGAGTTTTTCCTGAATCTCAGGATTTTCGGCAAGCTTTGATAGCTTTTCCTTGTCAATGTTTTTTAATAATGAATCCAAGTTCATATTACCACTCCTTTTTGATACATTATATGCAAGATTTTTCACTTCTTGACAAACAAATTCATACAATGTAGTGAAAGAAGGGAAGCTATGATTTATTTAGATAATGCAGCCACAAGCTATATAAAGCCTGAAAGTGTTTTAAGAGCAGTTTGCGAAGCAACTTGTAAAAACAGCGCAAACGCAGGCAGAGGCGGCTACGATGCTGCAATAAAATCATCTGAAATTTTATATGAAACAAGAGAAAAGCTGTCGGCGATTTTTGGAGTTGATAATCCTGAAAGAATTGTCTTTTGTAAAAACACCACAGAGGCGTTAAATTTTGGTATAAAAGGCGTAATGCACAGAGGAGGTCATGTGATTATTACCTCTATGGAGCACAACTCCGTAATACGGCCCATTAAGGCAATGGATTATCACGGTGTAACTTGTTCTGTGTTGCAGGCTGATAAAGACGGAAATATAGATATAACAAAGCTTGAAAGAATGATAAAACCGCAAACGAAATTAATCGTTATGACCCACTCGTCAAACGTCTGCGGCAATATTTATGATATTGAGGCGGCATCACGCATTGCCCGACGAAACAGAGTGCTGTTTATGGTTGATGCAGCGCAGAGTGCGGGAAGTGTATCCCTTAGCGCAAAATGCGTGGACCTTTTAGCATTTCCCGGGCACAAGGGACTAATGGGTCCCATGGGTACAGGCGGACTTTATGTTCGTGAGGGAGTGAAAATCGCACCCATAATCGAGGGTGGCACGGGAAGTATGTCAGAAAGTCTTACACAGCCTGATTTTTTTCCCGATATGTTAGAAAGCGGAACGCAAAATGTCCCGGCAATAGCAGGACTTGGCGCAGCCTGTGATTTTATATTAAAAAACGGTGTATATAATATACACTGCTACGAAAAGGAACTGCGTGAGCGCTTTGAAGAAAAAGTGATGAATATGAAAAATGTTGCAGTTTATGGCAGCAGCAACAAAACCGCCATTACGGCGTTAAATATTTTAGGTGCTGACTGCGTTGAGGTTGCTGAGAGCTTAGCTACAAGCTACGGCATATGCGTGCGCTCAGGACTTCATTGCGCTATACTTGCTCACAAATCCTTAGGAACTAAGGATACAGGCTGTGTGCGTTTTAGCTTTGGATATTTCAATACCCTAAAAGAGGTGGATATTGCGGCTGATGCAATATATAAAATTTCAAAAGGTGTATAAAATATTTACAATAATGTCAAAATTAAATCGTTGACTTTATACCCCGAACATAGTATAATTTGAGTTGTACTATGGGGATGCAACGGTTTCGACGGGAAGAGAGAAAGCCTGAGAGCGGGTAGTGGTGCGGAGCCACTTAAAAATCCGTATTTTAAATATAATCGACAATAACAGATTAGCTTACGCTGCCTAATTAATGGCAGCTGCTCTGTGACCGTCTACCGCAGCGGTCATAAGGGTATCATTTAAGCGGTGAACGTGAGCAGCCAAAGCTTTGCGGCTGCCATGACCTATGAAGCTACCAAACTGTCAGGTTTGTTTGTGAACCGGACAGGGCGGGAACTTTAATCACAAACTGCACCCGGAGTGCTTAGGTCGGAACTTTTTTCGGACACGGGTTCGACTCCCGTCATCTCCACCAACAAATAAGACCACGCATATTGCGTGGTCTTATTTGTTAATTAGAGGGAGTCGAACCCTGAGAGGGCTAAAAGCGTATAAAAAAGTTGCCTGTGGCAAGTTTTTTAGCTTTTAGTTGCGCAGTCCGGTACCGAAACTCAAAGAGTTTGGG
>JAZQBQ010000032.1:0-17457 GCA_045545755.1 Congzhengia sp.
TCACTTTCTTCTGTATACACAAAGGGACGAAGAACCATCACCTCCATACGCTCCAAGTATGTAACAGGTGAGAATGTATTCATTCTTCCTTCATATATAAGGCTTAAAAAATATGTGTTTAAAACATCATCAAAATGGTGTCCGTAAACGATTTTGTCAATATTTCTTTGCTTTACCACAGCGCACATAGCACCTCGTCTGAGCTTTGCACAAAGTGAGCAAGGATTTTCTTCTTTTCTTATGTCAAATACAATTTGCTTTATATCTGTACGCTCAATATGATAAGGAATATCAAGTTCACGACAAAGCTCTTCAATTGGAGTATAATCCATATCAGAAAAACCCAAATCAATGGTAACTGCCTCTAAGTGAAACTTTTTTGGGTAAAATCTTTGAAGATTTTTCATGGCAATAAGCGCTACTAAAGAATCTTTGCCACCTGACACACCTACTGCAATTCTGTCGCCCTCTTCTATCATATTGTAATCTTCAACTGCCCGACGCAGCCTGCTTAAGATTTTTTTCATAGAAATTCTCCTCAAGTTTATGCTATTAGTATACCACTTTCGGCTTATTTTTTCAACTTTATTTTATTTTTTACAAAATTAGTCTTTTCTTTTGGAAAAATATGATATATAATATAATCAGCAGAATTTTTTTCGGAGGTATTCAATGAGTATTTTCAACGTATTTACCCTTTTGGGCGGACTTGCCATATTTATTTATGGTATGAACCTTATGGGCGAGGGTTTAGAAAAACGCTCAGGCGACAAATTAAAAATCATTTTAGAACACCTTACCTCAAGTCCCTTAAAGGGTCTTATTTTAGGTATAGTTGTTACTGCAGTTATTCAGTCATCATCAGCTACTACCGTTATGGTTGTAGGTTTTGTTAACTCAGGTATTATGAATATTACTCAGTCAATAGGTGTATTGATGGGTTCAAACATCGGTACAACAATGACTGCATGGATTTTGAGTTTAACAGGTATCGAAGGTGAAAGCTTTTTAATCCAGCTTATTAAGCCCTCCACCTTTGCTCCTATTCTTGCCTTTATCGGCGTAGTGTTTACAATGTTTACAAAATCCGAAAACAAGAAAAACACCGCTCTTGTTTTAATCGGTTTTGCAATACTTATGACAGGTATGGACTTAATGTCGGCGGCAGTAGAACCCTTGTCAGAAAGCGAAGCTTTCCAAAGAACACTCATTCTTTTTGAAAATCCGATTTTGGGTGTTATTGTAGGTACATTACTTACTGCAATTATACAATCTTCATCTGCATCTGTTGGTATTTTGCAGGCTTTGTCTATTTCTACACCAATTTCGTTTGCCACAGCCATCCCGATTATTTTAGGTCAGAATATCGGTACAACAGTGACTGCACTGCTTTCTTCAATTGGTACAAACAGAAATGCAAGACGTACTGCAGTTTTGCACTTTTTGATTAAGGTTATCGGTGTTGTGGTATTTTTAATACCATTCTACATCATACAGTTTACAGTAGGGTTTGACTTTTTGGGAGACAATGTAACACCTGCAAGCATAGCTATATTCCATACTGTTTTCAACTTGATTTCAACACTTGTACTGTTCCCATTCTGTAAACAGCTTGAGAAACTTGCATACCGTGTTATTAAAGATACAGATGTCGAAGAAGAAGTACAGTTACTTGATGAGCGTCTTATTCCAACACAGTCAATCGCTATTGCCCGTGCAAAGAAGGTTACAAACGATATGGCACATCTTTCTCGCGAAAGCGTTTTAATGGCTTTGGGATTAATGCAGAAGTATAATCAGGAAACAGTAGATAAGCTCTATGAAATGGAAGAAAAAGTTGACAACTACGAGGACAAGCTTGGAACATATCTTGTAAAGCTTTCGCGTGAGAGTCTCAATACAGAAGACGCGCACACAGTATCAACATTGCTTCATACAATAGGTAACTTCGAACGTCTGAGTGACCATGCAATAAATATTGTAAAAGTTGCGAAAGAGCTTCACGATAAAAACCTTTCCTTCTCAAGTGCTTGTTCTAAAGAAATTAAGGTAATCACCGATGCCTTAATTGAAATCATGGACATAACAACAGAAGCTTTTGTAAACAACGATTTGGAAAAAGCAAAGCACGTAGAGCCCTTAGAGCAGTTAATTGACAAGCTCAATATAAAGATGAAAAACAGACACATTATGCGTCTGCAACAGGGGGACTGCTCTATTGAAGCAGGCTTCGTGTTCTCAGACTTACTTACAAACTACGAACGTGTTGCTGACCACTGTTCAAACATTGCTGTTTGTCTGATTGAGGTTGCAAATGACAGCTTTGAAACTCACGAGTACTTAAGTCACGTTAAATTCGATGGCGAAAATGATTTCGTGGAAAGATACGAAGAATATACTAAAAAATACATTATATAAGCAAAGTAAAATAAAAGAGTCGCTTTAAGCGACTCTTTTATTTTATATATTCATCTTTTAGTTTGTGCAGAGCATCGATATATCCCTGTTTTCCCAGACCACATATCTGAAAAGCACAAACAGGTTCAATAACTGACGTGTGCCTGAACTCTTCCCTTTTGTGAATATCTGATAGGTGTACCTCTGCCACAGGAAGCATTACTGTTTCAATGGCATCACGTATTGCATAGCTGTAATGTGTATATGCTCCTGCATTTAATATGATGGCATCTACTCGCTTAAAACATGAGTGAATACAGTCAATTATAGCTCCCTCAGAATTTGACTGAAAACACTCTACCTCGAAACCATATTCCCTACCCTCATCAACTACCATTTTTTCTATATCTGCCAGTGTGTCTGTACCATAGATTTCAGGTGGTCTCACACCTAACATATTAAGGTTAGGGCCGTTGATTAACATTATTTTCCCGTACATAATCCACCTCTGTTATTTCTCTAAATAAAGAATGCTTTTCGCATACTCCACTTCCTCGTCTGAGGGAGGCTTTACATCCTTTAGAGAATAATCCATACCTAACTTCTCCCACTTGGGCTTTCCAAAAGAATGATAAGGAAGAATTTCTATCTTTTCAACTGTTTTTAGACTGTCGACCAATTCCTTGATTTTAGTCAACGTTTCGTCGCTGCCTGTAACCCCAGGGACTAAAACGTGTCTTATCCACATCGGCTTGCCAATGTCAGAAAGATAATGAGCAAACTCAATTATGTTTTCATTTGAATGACCTGTTAATTCCTTGTGGGCGTCGCTGTCAAACTCTTTAATGTCCAGCATTACAAGGTCGGTTACATCTAACAAAGCTTTGTATTTTTCGTCGTCTTTGTTCCAGGGTTGCGCTGATGTATCTAAGGTCGTGTGGATACCTGCTCGCTTTGCCAAAGTAAAAAGCTCAGTAACAAATTCTGTCTGCAGCATGGGCTCGCCGCCTGAAACTGTAATACCGCCTCCGTTTTTCCAGTAGGTTTTATATCTTAGGGCTTTTTTTACCAGTTCAGCAGCCTCCTGCTGCTCGCCTGCCATTGTCCAGGTATCGGGGTTATGGCAATATTTACATCTCATAGAGCAACCTGCTAAAAAAGCAATAAACCTTACACCGGGACCATCCACGAGCCCAAAAGTTTCTATAGAATGAACATAACCTTTCATATAGTTTACATTCCCCTCTTTTAAAAATATGCGCCCTATTCATTATGAATAAGGCGCACGCAGATTTAATTAATTACATTGATTCGTGGCAGGTACGTGAGATAACGTCTAACTGCTGTTCACGTGTTAAGTCAATGAACTTAACTGCGTAACCTGATACACGGATTGTAAAGTTTGCGTATTCTTCTTTTTCAGGATGTTCCATAGCATCTAATAACTTATCCTTACCGAATACGTTAACGTTTAAGTGATGAGCACCCTGATCGAAGTAACCGTCTAAAATGTTAACTAAGTTGTTTGTACGCTCAGCATCATCATGACCTAAAGCATCGGGGCTGATTGTCTGTGTATTAGAAATACCATCTAATGCCCAATGGTAAGGTAACTTTGCAACAGAGTTAAGTGATGCTAATAAGCCATTTTCTTCAGCACCGTAAGCGGGGTTAGCGCCGGGAGATAAAGGAGCACCTGCTTTTCTGCCGTTAGGCATATCAGCTGTAGCCTTACCGTATACAACGTTTGATGTAATTGTAAGGATAGATGTTGTAGGCTCTGAATCTCTGTATGTGTGATGCTTCTTGATTAAGCTTACGAATTTTTCTAACAACCAAACAGCGATATCGTCAGCACGGTCATCGTCGTTACCGTATTTGGGGAAGTCGCCGTCAATTTCAAAGCTCTTCGCTACGCCTGTTTCTTCATCACGGATAACCTTAACTTTTGCATATTTAATAGCACTAAGTGAGTCAACAACATGTGAGAAACCAGCAATACCTGTAGCAAAAGTACGACGTACATCTGTGTCGATTAACGCCATTTCAGCTGCTTCGTAGTAGTACTTGTCATGCATATAGTGAATAGCGTTTAATGTATGAACATAGAGCTTTGCAAGCCATTCCATCATAGCAACGTACTTTTCAATTACTTCGTCATATTCAAGATATTCGCTTGTGATAGGACGGTATGCAGGTCCAACCTGTTCTAATGTTTTAGCATCTTTACCACCATTGATAGCGTAAAGCAAGCACTTAGCAAGGTTAGCACGAGCACCGAAGAACTGAATTTCCTTACCTGTCTGTGTTGCAGATACGCAGCAGCAGATAGAATAGTCATCGCCCCATACAGGCTTCATAACGTCATCGTTTTCGTACTGGATTGAGCTTGTTGAGATTGAAACTTCAGAAACGTACTTCTTGAAGGCTTCAGGAAGTGCTGATGAGTAAAGAACTGTTAAGTTCGGCTCAGGAGCAGGTCCCATATTCTCTAATGTGTGCACAAAACGGTAGTCTGTCTTTGTAACCATTGAACGACCATCCATACCGATACCACCAACTTCAAGTGTTGCCCAAACAGGATCGCCTGAGAAGAGCTGGTTGTAATCAGGTGTACGTGCAAATTTAACCATACGAAGTTTCATAACGAAATGGTCAACCATTTCCTGTGCCTGAGCTTCTGTAATAATACCTGCATCAATATCACGTTTGAAATAGATATCTAAGAATGTTGCAATTCTGCCAACACTCATTGCAGCGCCGTTCTGTGTTTTGATAGCAGCAAGATAGCCAAAGTATAACCACTGGATAGCTTCTTTAGCAGTCTTAGCAGGCTGTGAAATATCGTAGCCGTAGCTTGCTGCCATTATCTTCATATCTTTTAAGGCTTTAATCTGCATTGCAACTTCTTCACGAGCACGGATTACGCTGTCACGCATACTTGTTTCGCCGCAAGCAACCATATCCTTCTGCTTCTGCTCGATAAGAAAATCAATACCGTATAAAGCTACACGACGGTAGTCACCTACGATACGACCACGTGCATATGCATCCGGAAGACCTGTAATAATCTTGTTGTGTCTTGCCTTCTTCATTTCAGGTGTGTATACATCAAATACTGCCTGGTTATGTGTACGGCAATACTCTGTGAAAATTCTTCCTAATTCAGGGTCAGGTGTGTAACCGTTTGTTTCACAAGCCTTCATAGCCATTTTGATACCACCGAAGGGCATAAATGCACGCTTTAGGGGTTTTTCGGTTTGAAGACCAACAACAGCTTCCAAATCCTTCATGCTTTCATCAATATATCCGGGAGCGTGTGATGTGATTGTAGATACAACGCTTGTATCCATATCAAGTACGCCGCCCTTAGCTCTTTCTTCCTTCTGGAGTTCCTGCAATCTGCCCCAAAGTTTGTTTGTTGCTTCTGTAGGTTCTGCCAAGAATGACTGGTCGCCATCATAAGGTGTGTAGTTCTTCTGTATAAAGTCACGAACGTTAACTTCCATCTTCCAGATGCGACCGTTAAAACCTTCCCATTGTTTAAAATCTACCATGTCAACTTCCTCCTTCTTACGGGTTGTTACTGTGTCTATATAGACGTATGTACTGACCATATATAGGCACTCTAACCTTATCCTCAAATATAATAACACAACCCTTATTCTTTGTCAACAATTTAGATAGTGAAATTTTACATAAAAAAACAATTTTTTTAAAAGTAAAAACTATGATAAAGTGACAACGCTTATATAATTAGGTAACTTTTGCCGTGTTATATATTTGCTGCTTTCCCGTTAAAATGATAATGATTATTATTTTCACTTTTATTATATTTTAAATACCAGACTTTGTCAAGTGTTTTTTTTATTTTTTTAAAAATAATTGACTTTCTTTGCCAATTGTGTTATTATACTTAGGTAATCCCATGAGGGAGTAGCAAGCGCTTTATGCGTAGCAAGTCAACAGCACTGACCTTTTGGTCTGGCTTGTTTTAAATTGCGAGACTCATGTATACTTTAGCTATACATGTGTTTTCTATAGTTTTCAGAAGATAAGTATGGCTGCTGCCATACTTTTTTTATTTATCGGAGGCGTTTTATGGAATTAGGGATTGTATTTTTTATAAACAGCATTTTGCTTGGTGTAGGTCTTGCGATGGATGCATTTTCCGTATCTATGGCAAACGGACTTAACGAACCGTTTATGAAAACAAAAAAACTTCTGTCCGTTGCCGGAGTTTTTGCAGGATTTCAGGCTTTAATGCCTGTTCTCGGCTGGGTATGTATTCATACTGTTGTTGAGCATTTTAAGGCGTTTGAGAAGTTCATCCCCTGGATAGCTCTTATTCTTTTATGCTATATCGGCGGCAAAATGCTCTATGACGGCATAAAATGCAACAACGAGTGTCCCGAGCCTGTAAAGTTAGGTATTGTATCACTGTTGGTACAGGGTGTTGCAACATCAATTGACGCTTTATCCGTTGGTTTTACCATTGCTGATTACGATTTCGCCTCTGCTCTTTTATGTGCATTTATTATCGCTGCTGTAACCTTTGTCATTTGCACAGCAGGACTTATTATTGGCAAAAAATTCGGAACTAAGCTTTCGAACAAAGCACAGCTTTTAGGCGGTGTAATACTGATATTTATCGGTATTGAAATTTTTATTACAGGGATTATAAAATAATAATATATATTACAAGAGGTGTTCTTATGGAATTTTTACTGGAAGGTTTTTACGACGTAACCTGGCAGAAATGTGTAATGTACGCAGTAGGTATTCTGCTTATTTATCTGGCTATCAAAAAGCAGTATGAGCCGTCATTACTTTTGCCTATGGGCTTTGGTGCTATTTTGGTTAACTTGCCTCTTTCCGGCGTTGTCAACTACGAAATGGCAGGCATCGGCGAGGTTGCAGGTATTATTGAGTGGCTATATGACATCGGTATACACGCATCAGAAGCAATGCCGCTGCTCTTATTTATCGGCATCGGTGCAATGATTGACTTCGGTCCTCTGCTCTCTAACCCAAAGATGTTCTTATTCGGTGCTGCTGCACAGTTTGGTATCTTCTTTGTAGTGGCTGCTGCAGTAATCCTGGGCTTTGATTTAAAAGATGCAGCTTCAATCGGTATTATCGGCGCAGCCGACGGTCCTACATCTATTTTGGTTTCTCAGGTATTAAAGTCAAATTATGTTGGTCCTATTGCAGTTGCAGCATACTCTTATATGGCATTAGTACCAATCATTCAGCCTGCAGTTATTAAGGCTACAACCACAAAGAATGAGCGTAAAATCAAAATGCCCTATAATCCCGCTAACGTATCCAAGGGGCTGCGTATTGCATTCCCCATTATCGTTACATTTATCGCAGGCTTTGTAGCACCTCAGTCTGTTGCTTTGGTAGGCTTTTTAATGTTCGGTAACTTAATCCGTGAATGCGGCGTATTAAATACACTTTCGGACGCAGCACAAAATATCTTAGCTAACCTTGTAACACTTCTTTTAGGTATAACAATTTCTTTCAGCATGAGAGCTGAACAATTTGTAAATGTACAGACACTTCTCATTATGGGCCTTGGTCTTATCGCATTCGTGTTTGACACGGCAGCAGGTGTGTTCTTTGCAAAAATTATCAATCTTTTCTCAAAGAACAAGATGAACCCCATGGTAGGCGCTGCGGGAATTTCAGCATTCCCCATGTCTGCACGAGTTGTACAGAAATTAGGCTTAGAAGCAGACTCACAGAACCACTTACTTATGCACGCGGTAGGCGCTAACGTTTCAGGTCAGATTGCATCAGTACTCGCCGGTGGTATGATTTTAAATCTTATCCCCCAGATGATTAAATAAGGAGGTATATAACTATGACAAACCTTTTAGCTAAAATCGGATATTTCATTGCAGATAGAGTTAACATCGAAGATTTAGGCAATTCCTTTAAGCTTATGGGACAGGGTATGTTAGGCATTTTTGTAGTTATGGCCGCCATTGCTTTAATCGTTTATCTGCTCACAAAAATTCCTGCAAAAAAATAAATTTACGGCACATAATAATATTACAAACTTTTTAGGAGGATGCAAATTGCTGTTTTACGAGCAAACAAAAGAAGATGTTTTAAGTCACTTTAACACAGGCGAGAGTCAGGGACTTACCGCCTCTCAGGTAAGTGAGCAAAAAAACATTTTCGGCGAAAATAAATTAAAAGAAAAAAAGAAAAAAACCACCTTACAGCGGTTTTTGGACCAGTTCCGTGACGTTATGATTTTGATTTTGATTGCAGCAGCTATCATTTCATTTGTGGTTGCCTGTGTTGAGGGCAATCCCAAGGAATTCTTTGAGCCTGCGCTTATTCTTTTGATTGTAGTGCTGAATGCTGCAATGGGCGTAGCACAAGAGAGCAAGGCTGAAAAAGCATTGGACGCACTAAAGAATATGAGTGCACCTCATGCCCGTGTAATACGTAACGGCGAAGAAACTGTGATTGATGCACAAGAGCTTGTTCCCGGCGATATTATAAAATTAGAAGCAGGCGACTTTGTCCCCGCTGATGCAAGACTTTTAAAAAGCACCAGCTTAAAAAGTGAAGAGTCAGCCTTAACAGGCGAATCCGTTCCATCAGAAAAGGACGCTGAGGCAATAATTGAAAATGGTGCTCCATTAGGTGATCGTGCCAATATGGTTTTTTCAGGCTGCAGCATTACCTACGGTACTGCAACGGCTGTAGTTACTGCTACAGGTATGGATACCGAAATGGGTAAAATCGCAAATCTGTTAGATGCCGAAGTGCAATCTAATACTCCACTGCAGCAAAAGCTTGCTCAGTTAGGTAAATACTTGGGCATTGTGGCTATTTTAGCTTGCATAATTATCTTTATTGTGGGTATTACCAACGGCATTCACGTTATGGAAATATTTATGACTGCAGTATCCTTGGCAGTTTCGGCAATTCCTGAGGGCTTGCCTGCAATTGTTACTATCGTGCTTTCTATCGGCGTACAGAGAATGGTTAAGAAAAATGCTCTTATCCGTAGACTACCTGCCGTTGAAACTCTGGGTAGCGCAAGTGTAATATGCTCTGATAAAACAGGCACACTTACACAGAACAAAATGACTTTAGTCAAGGCTTACGTCGACGGCATAGAAAACATAGAAGATATTACCGACGATTGCACAGAACCAACACGCAATCTCTTACTTATGGGCGCTTTGTGTTGTGACGGTTCAGTAACCTTTGCCGACGGCGAAGAAAAACATATCGGCGACCCCACAGAAACTGCAATTCTTCTCGCTGCTCACAAAAACGGTATGCAAAAGGATACAATCAACGAAAAGTATCCGAGAATCGCAGAAATTCCCTTTGACTCTGACAGAAAATTAATGACAACTGTTAACGTTTTTGACGGAAAAAATGTAGTGATTGTAAAGGGTGCTTTTGATATGATGGCGCCAAGATGTGTGGCAGGCGATTTGGACACCGCAAAGGCAATAACAGAACTAATGAGCAAAGACGCACTTCGTGTACTTGCAGTTGCTTATAAAATAATAGACACTGTTCCAGAAAACCCCACATCAGAAGATTTGGAAAACGGACTTACTTTCTTGGGACTTGTGGGTATGATTGACCCACCAAGACCTGAAGCTAAAGAAGCCGTTAAAGTATGCCGCAGTGCAGGAATAAAGCCCGTTATGATTACAGGCGATCACGTTGTAACTGCATCGGCAATAGCAAAAGAACTTGGAATATTAGAAGATGGTGACCGTGCAATCACCGGCGCTGAGCTTGATGCTATGACAGACACAGAGCTTGATGCTGCAGTTGAAAGTATTTCAGTTTATGCGCGTGTTTCTCCTGAAAACAAAATAAGAATTGTAAAGGCCTGGCAGCGTCGTGGTCAAGTAGTATCAATGACAGGCGACGGCGTAAATGATGCACCAGCACTAAAGGCTGCAGACATCGGCTGTGCTATGGGTATCACAGGCACAGATGTAGCTAAGGGCGCTGCTGATATGACATTAACCGACGATAACTTTGCCACAATAGTTGATGCCGTTCGAGAAGGCCGAGGAATATACGCCAACATCAAAAAAGTTGTAGGCTTCTTGCTGGGTACAAACATCGGCGAAGTAGTAACAGTTTTTCTTGCTATGATTATGTGGCACAAAACCCCGTTTTTATCAATGCAACTTTTGTGGATTAACTTAGTAACTGACAGTTTGCCTGCAATAGCTCTCGGTATGGAAGACGTTGAAGCTGACGTTATGGACAAAAAACCCAAGCCGAAAAACGAGGGAATTTTCGCAAACGGCTTAGGCGTTCGTGTTGTGCTCCAGGGCTTGATGTTTGCTATTCTCAGCCTGACTGCCTTTGCACTTGGCGAAAGAGCAACAAACTCACTCGCCGGCGGTCAGACAATGGCATTTATGGTTTTAGCTCTTTCACAGGTTGTGCAGAGCTTTAATATGAGGTCTGAGCACTCTTTGTTTGAAACAGGCTTCTTTACCAACAAAAAGCTTAACGGCGCAGCAGGAATTTCACTCCTTTTAGTATTGGTTGTACTGTTTACACCCTTGCGTATTGCCTTTGGTTTGGAGATACTTCCCTTCCACCTTTATTTAATTGGTTTGGTATTAATCATAATTCCTACGATTGTTATGGAAGGTTCAAAGAGAATAGGTTTGATAAAGAAAAAATAACAAAAGCACCCTAAGGGCATCCTCACTTGGGGATGAATCGGTTTTGGCTTGATATTTTCCGTTAATACAGCGCAAAAAATCCCGAAATACGACAGTATTACGGGATTTTTTATGTCTTGTCTTAAAACGAAAAATCTCTAACCCAAAACTGTGAAACGCCTCAAAAACATTATTTGAGTGCAGAACAAGGCAAAAGTCCTCCATTATCCTGACGGATATGGAGGACTTTTAACACAGTTATGTGCCAAAATTATGCTTTTGAGGCGAATAATCCCTAAGCGAGGCCGCCTAACGGGTGCTTTTGTTAAATTGTACAAAAAAAATCAATAGTTTTTTCTCTTTTTTGCGCTTTGGCGATTTTTATCAATTGTCGATTTTTTTGTTGATAATTTGACATATGGGTGTTATAATGTGATTAGATGAGGTATTTTGCTCGTCTACAAAACTGATAAAACTACATTTTTATATTTCGAGGTGACGAAATGGACATTTTTGACGTATTGAATCTAGTTGGCGGATTGTGTTTGTTCCTCTTCGGTATGGAGCTTATGGGTGGAGCCTTAGAGCGTCGTGCAGGAAGCGGTTTGAAGACACTCCTGGGCAGACTTACACAAAACAAGCTTGCAGGCTTTGTAACTGGTCTTGGCGTAACATCTGTTATCCAGTCATCATCTGCCACAACCGTTATGGTGGTTGGTTTTGTTAACTCAGGTCTTATGACTCTGCGTCAGGCTATTAACGTTATAATGGGCGCCAATGTCGGTACTACCGTTACAGCCTGGATACTGAGTTTGGGTGGCATTTCAAGTGATAACTTATTTATGCAGCTTTTAAAACCCACATCATTTACTCCTGTACTTGCTTTAATCGGTACTGCTATGCTTATGTTTGGCAAATCCTCCAAAGGCAAGGACACAGCCACAATTCTTTTAGGCTTTGCGACCTTGATGTTTGGTATGGATACAATGTCATCAGCAGTTTCAGGTCTTCGTGATGTTCCACAGTTCCAGCAGTTGTTTGTAATGTTTACAAACCCCATTCTCGGTGTTTTAGCAGGTGCAATTTTAACTGCTATTATCCAGAGCTCATCAGCATCTGTGGGTATCTTACAGGCGTTATCTTCAACAGGGCAGATTACAATCGGCGCTACAATACCGATTATTATGGGACAGAACATCGGTACGTGTATTACCGCAATTCTCTCTTCATTCGGCGCAAATAAAAACGCAAAGCGTGCATCATTAGTACATTTATCATTTAACGTAATCGGTACAGTCATCGGTCTTGTACTGTTTGTGCTGATTAGGTCATTGCTGCAGCCTGTATTATTTAACGCTACAGCAAATCATGTAACCATTGCTGTTGCTCACTCTGTATTTAATGTTTTATGTACAATCATTCTGCTTCCTGCGTCAGCACTGCTGGAAAAGCTGGCATTAAGACTCATCCCCGACAAGGGCAAGAAGGAAGTTATTGCAGAGCTTGACGAACGTTTGCTAGCTACACCTTCATTTGCTATTCAGCGTTGTAACGCTTTGGTTATTGAAATGGCAGAAAACGCAGTTAATGCGTTTAAAAACAGCTTATCGCTCTTAAAGCAGTACGACCCGAAGAAAGCTGAACAAATCAGAAAAGACGAGTCACGAGTTGACCACTTAGAGGATATCTTAGGCTCATACCTTGTAAAACTCAGCGCTCAGCAGGTGTCTGATGCCGACAGTGTACAGATTTCAAAATTATTAAAGGCAATCGGCGACTTTGAGCGTATTTCCGACCACAGCGTAAACGTTGTTGAATCAGCAGAAGAGCTTCACGAAAAGGAAATCAAGTTCTCGGATATTGCTCTTGGCGAGATGAACACCTTATCAATGGCTGTTTCTGAAATTTTAGACCTCGCTTCTATGGCATTTATCTATAACAACTTAGACATTGCTCGCAAAATTGAGCCCTTAGAACAGGTTATTGATGACTTAAAAGCTAAGATGCGCGACGGTCACATAAGCCGTCTGCAGACAGGCGAATGTTCAATTGGAGCAGGCTTTGTATGGACTGACTTGCTTACAAACTTAGAACGTACCGCCGACCACTGTTCAAATGTTGCTGTTTGCACATTAGACGCAGCAGACAACAATATGAACATTCACGAGTCATTGGCAAATATCAAGCAGAACAGTCCCTACTTCAAGGAAGAATACGAAAAATATCTGGCAAAGTATTCAAGATAATATAAAAAATAAACGCAACGGCTCAGCCGTTGCGTTTATTTTTTATCTACTGATGTTACTGTTAACCTTTCATTCTCTACTTTGAAGTGGATATCATAATCGGCAAATGCCATACTGTATGTTCTTCCATCCTCCTGATAAGAGGGTCTGGGGTCATCAGCAAGGCAGGCGATTATAGTTTGGTGCTTATCCTCAGGAATTGTTTGCAATAACTCCTGCGGAAAATCCACATCTAATGAATGATTTTTCATATCCTCTGCAAAACTTCCCGAAGCATCGGGAATACTGTCGCTGTACGGAATGTAGGGTTTTATGTCATAGATGGGCGTTGCGTCCAAAATATCAACACCCGAAACAATCAGTTCGCCATTTTCTATCCTTTCGAGCTTAACACAGGAAAGTCCCAAGGAATTAGGTCTAAAAGGCGAACGGCTGGCAAATACACCAACACGAGTATTGCCGCCAAGTCTCGGCGGACGAACCGTCATAGTGCCCTCTTTATACTCCGCCTCATTAAACCCAAAAATCAGCCACAAATGAGAAAACTCCGCAAGTCCGCGTATAGCCTCAGAATTTCTAAATTCCTTTCCAAAAACGATTTTTCCAATCAAACCAGGCACCCGCCCGCTCTGACGTGGGATGCCGAATTTTTCTTTAAAATCTGTATGTATATATGCTATAGGTTTAATTTCCATAATTAAATGTTCTGTTGAGCCATTTTACAGCCAACTCCACCCATACCTGTGCTTCAGGTACATTGAAATTTTCTTCTTTTGCGGTTATATAATTGGACAAAGCCAAGCCATGAGGTCCATCAGGGAAAATGTGCATTTCAAAAGGAATTTTTGCTTTATTTAATGCATTCGCAAACCTTAGGCTGTTTTCTACGGGGACAGTCTGATCGGAATATGTGTGCCAGATGAAGCACGGAGGTGTGTCTGTATCAACCTGAGTTTCTAAAGACAGCTTCGCTCTTAACTCCCTGTCATCACCACACAAATTATCAAACGAACCCATATGAGACACGCCCTCCACAGAAGAAATAACAGGGTATGAAAGAATTGCAGCATTTGGTTTATTAATACCGTTTCCTGTCTTTAATGGCTCTTTGTTCCACATTGTAGCTAAAGACGCCGCTAAATGTCCGCCTGCTGAAAAACCAATAAGTGCAATTTTGTCAGGGTCTATTCTCCATTCCTCGGCATTTTTTCGCACTATGCTCAGGGCATCTGAAAGGTTCTTCTGAGGTTCGGGATAGCAGTTATCAGGTGCTACTGCGTAATCTAAAACAAAGGCGTGATAACCTGCCGCTGAAAATTGCAAAGCTATCACTTCTCCCTCACGCTTACTGCGAAAGCTATATCCGCCACCTGGGCAAACTATCATCGCAGGAAGTTTTCTCCTGGAATCCGTGTCCATACATTCATCAAGTATATACGCTGTAAGAGTTGGCATAAAGTCGTTTATCGGCTCTTTTCTCAAATTTATCACTTCGTGCTTCATTGCTCTATCTCCTTTTGAATTTAAAGAAAAAGCGTCCGCGAAATCGCGAACGCTAAGGTTGGTGCGGATGACAGGACTTGAACCTGCACGTCGGAGACACCAGATCCTAAGTCTGGCGCGTCTGCCAATTCCGCCACATCCGCATTTAGCAATATTTATTTTTTAGGCTCAGCTTTATTGCCAGCCGCGCCCCGCGAAACGGTTTGCGGTGCCCGAAATCATAGATTTCGACCGCTGCACCTTCTCACACTCGCTGTATCTGCCACAGGCAGCGCTCGTGCTCGAAGCTGCCAATTCCGCCACATCCGCTCACCAGTATAGTTTACCACTATTTTTCATTTTTGTCAAGATTACAACTATAAAATAATTTGCTTTTTAAGATTATGATTAGGGAAAGAAGCATTGGTTTTTGTTGACTTGAATACTTTTTTATGGTATAATTTGTTTATCTATGTAGATTAAGAAAAGAGGCTTATGTATGTCAAATAAAATTATTGTAACTAGATTTGCGCCCTCTCCTACCGGCTTTATGCACATAGGTAACCTGAGAACGGCGCTTTATGCTTATTTACTTGCAAAATCACAAGGCGGAAAATTCATTCTGCGCATTGAGGACACCGATCAAGTAAGACTGGTTGAGGGTGCAACCGACGTTATAATAAATACCTTACAGATGACAGGTATGGGATACGATGAAGGTCCTATCGTCGGCGGCGAGCACGGTCCTTACATCCAGAGTGAGCGTTTGCCTATATATAAAGAATATGCTGAGAAGCTGGTAGAAAGCGGACATGCCTACTACTGCTTCTGTACTGCTGAGCGTCTGGATTCTTTAAAAGACGAAAACGGCATCGGCGGTTATGACAATCATTGCCGTGACTTATCTAAAGAAGAAATCGAAGAAAACTTAGCAAAGGGTATCCCCTACGTTATAAGACAGAAGATGCCTCTATCAGGTGCTACATCTTATGTTGACCACGTTTACGGGGAAGTTTCTATCGAGAACGCAGAACTCCGTGACCAGATTATGATTAAGGCTGATGGCTACCCCACCTATAATTTCTGCCACGTAGTTGACGACTATTTAATGGGCGTAACACATGTAGTACGTGGTAATGAGTATTTAACATCAACACCTAAGTACTGCTTGCTGTACGACGCATTCGGCTGGGAGCGTCCTGAATACGTTCATCTTCCCTTGCTTATGGGAAAAGACGCAGAAGGCAACGTATCAAAGCTTTCTAAGCGTCACGGCGCTGTAAGCTTTCAGGATTTAGTTAATGATGGCTATCTCCCCGAAGCGATCATCAACTACATTGCACTTTTGGGCTGGAGCCCCAAAGAAACAAACGAAGAATTCTTCTCTATGGAGGATTTAAAGAATATCTTCTCAATGGAAGGTCTTAGCAAATCTCCTGCAGTATTTGACTATGAAAAGCTCCGCTGGTTTAATTCAGAGTATATCAAGAAGATGAGTGACGAAGACTATGAAGAAAAGGCAATGCCCATTTTATCCGAACTTTGTCCCGATTATATCGACACCAAAAAACTCGGTACACTCCTGCACACAAGAATTGCAGCATTTTCTGACATCCGCGACCAAATTGGTTTTGTTACAGACAGACTTGCAATGACAGAAGATTTATACACAAACAAAAAGAACAAGACAACACCCGAAATCTGCAAAGTTATCTTAGAAGAAGCACTCCCCGTATTAGAGGAAATCGACAACTGGTGCAACGATGTGTTGTTTGAAAAATTAAAGGTATTTGCAGAAAGTACCGAAAGAAAAGCAGGTGCCGTTATGTGGGCAATCCGTGTTGCAGTTGCTCGCCAGGGCGTAACTCCAGGTGGCGCAACAGAGCTTATGGAAGTGTTTGGAAAAGAAGAATCCATCGCTCGTATCAAGCTTGCAATAGAAGAATTATAAGAGAGGTTATTTTATGGAAAACAACAAAGTAGAAATAAATAACTTTATATCAAACTTTATTACAGAGGACGTGGCAGCTAACCCCGGAATGCAGGTACACACCCGCTTTCCGCCCGAGCCTAATGGTTATCTTCACATAGGTCACTGCAAGGCCATGGCTATTGACTTTGGTATGGCACGCCGTTTTGGCGGCATATGTAATCTTCGTATGGATGACACCAACCCCGCCAAAGAAGACACCGAATACGTTGATGCAATAAAAGAAGATATTCATTGGTTAGGCTTTGACTGGGAGGACAGATTCTTCTACGGCTCAGACTATTTCGAACAGGATTACGAGTACGCTGTTGAGCTTATTAAAAAAGGTCTTGCTTATGTTTGTGCGCTTTCTCCTGAAGAAATGCGCGACCCCAAGTACTGCGGCGACCTTAAAAATCCTGCAGTATCTCCCTACCGTGACAGACCTATTGAGGAAAGTCTTGATTTATTCCGCCGAATGAAAAACGGCGAGTTCCCTGAGGGTACTTATACACTGCGTGCAAAGATTGACTTAGCATCAGGTAACTTCTGGCTCCGTGACCCTGCAATTTATCGCATCCGTCACGTTGAGCATCACAGACAAGGCAACAAGTGGTGTATCTATCCTCTATATGACTTTGCTCATCCTATTCAGGACGCATTAGAGGGTGTTACACATTCACTT
>JAZQBQ010000033.1:0-25715 GCA_045545755.1 Congzhengia sp.
ACCTGATAAGGAGCAATGGCAACGGGCCATACAAGACCGTTTTCGTCGCTGAATTGCTCGATTGTAGCAGCTATTGTACGGGATACACCAATGCCGTAGCAACCCATAATTATTGTCTGGGGCTTGCCATTTTCATCAAGATATGTGCAATCAAGCGCATCTGTGTACTTTGTGCCAAGCTTAAAGATATGACCAACCTCAATACCCTGTGTGGTGGTAATGGGCTGCCCACACATAGGACAAGCATCGCCTGCAACGATAACACGAACGTCAACAACCTCTGCTTCAAAATCCTCTGTATTTACATTAATAAAATGATAATCTGTTTCGTTAGCGCCAACAATGAAGTTAGACATTTGAGAAACTTCACGGTCGCAAATTACAGGGCACTTGATGCCAATAGGACCAGCAAAGCCAACTGCTGCACCTGTAACATCTGTTACAACCTCGGGAGCAGACATTTCTAAATCGTCTGCATTTACTCCTAAGTGATTTGCAAGCTTAACCTCGTTAACCTCGCGGTCGCCACGAACCATAACTGCAACTGTTTTTTCGTTTGCGGTATAGATTAAAGTTTTTACAAACTTTGTGCTGTCTGTATTTAAAAATTCAACAAGCTCTTCAATTGTCTTAACATTGGGTGTGTGAATTTTTTCGCGTCCCTTTGCTGCTTCTTTTGTGGCGGGAACTAAAATACATTCTGCTTTTTCAACGTTTGCAGAGTAATTACAAGCAGGGCAGTGTGCGATTGTGTCTTCGCCCACTTCTGATTTTACCATAAATTCCTGTGAGCCTGAGCCACCCATAGCGCCTGAGTCTGCGTCAACTACTATGTAATCAAGACCAAGACGCTCAAAAATCGCACAGTATGCGTCATACATCTTTTTGTAAGACACATCTAAACCTTCCCATGTGCGGTCAAAGCTGTAAGCGTCTTTCATAACAAACTCACGAGAACGGATAATGCCGAATCTGGGACGGCTTTCGTCACGGTACTTTGTCTGAATCTGGTAAAGTGTAACAGGTAACTGTCTGTAGGACTTTAAAGATGCCTTAACAGTTTCTGTGAAAATTTCTTCGTGTGTAGGACCTAAGCAAAAATCTCTGTTGTTTCTGTCCTTTAGTTTAAACATATTTGGACCGAAAACTTCCCATCTGCCTGACGCCTGATATGATTCAGCAGGAAGTAATGCTGACATTAAAAGCTCTTGAGCGTCGGCTCTGTCCATTTCCTCACGTACTATATTTTCAACCTTTTTAAGTACACGAAGTCCTAAAGGCAGGTATGAGTACACACCTGCAGCAAGCTTTCTGATAATGCCTGCTCGAAGCATCAGCTGATGGCTGATTGTTTCAGCCTCGGCGGGTACTTCACGAAGAGTACTTAAAAATAATTTTGACATTCTCATAATATTTCTTCGCCTTTCTTTATAAAAATAAAAATATTCATTATATTATAATAATATGAAAGGCAAAAAAAGTCAACCGTTTTGAAGAATTTTAGCAAAAATGATCATTCTCTGTGAAAAAATAATCTCAAAGGAGCGAAAAATGAAATTTTCTGGTTTTTAAAATGCAAATTTCATTCTATAAAGTCGATATTATCCATAGAAAAAAATAAAAAATGAAATTTTTATGAAATATTATTACATTTTAGGCTTGTGCATATTGACATTGACAGGTATTTTTTATATAATAAATGACATATTTTTAAAAATATGATAAAATAGTCAAAAAATAGGTGATGATTATGAAAAGAACAGAACAGGATATGTATGCAGAGGTCTTTAGAAAATGGACTAATGTAATAGAGGATAATACAAGCATATCTGCTGAAGCATACAAAAATGACAGGGTAAAGCGCGGACTTCGTAATTCTGACGGTACAGGCGTACTGGCAGGCATTACCAAGGTTTGTCAGGTTCACGGCTACATTATGTACGAGGATGAAAAAATCCCCGATGACGGCAAGCTCACGTATCGTGGTATTGACGTATCGGAAATTGTAGGCGCTTGCGAGCGTGAGAATAGGTTCGGATATGAAGAAACCTGTTACCTTTTGCTTTTTGGTAAGCTTCCCACGGCATCAGAGCTTGCAGATTTTAGAAAGCTTGTCGGCGAAATGCGTGCGCTTCCTGAGGGCTTCTTAGAAGACGTAATTATGTATTCGCCCAGTAACAATGTAATGAACAAGCTGGCACGCTCAATTCTGGCTATGTATTCTTATGACAATGACCCTGATTCCATTGATTTGTATAACTTAATAAGACAGTCTATACTTCTGTTTTCACAGGTGCCCACAATGGTGGCGTACGCATATCAGGCAAAGTGTCACTATTTTGACAAAAAGAGTCTTATTATTCATAACCCCAGACCGGATTTATCAACGGCAGAAAATTTCCTGCATATGATAAGACCTGATAACAGCTTTACAGATTTGGAAGCTAAGGTTTTAGACCTTGCACTTATTTTGCACGCAGAGCACGGCGGAGGTAACAACTCCACATTCACAACAAGAGTTGTTTCTTCATCGGATACTGACACGTATTCTGCAATTGCTGCGGCTATCGGCTCCCTAAAGGGTCCTAAGCACGGAGGTGCAAATGCTAAGGTAGTAGGTATGGTTGAAGACTTTAAGGAAAACCTTACAGATATTACCGATAAAGATCAGGTGGCACGTCACATAGAGAAAGTATTTAACAGGGAAGCCTTTGACAAAAGCGGTCTTGTTTACGGTATGGGACACGCTCTCTATACAAAATCAGACCCCAGAGCCGTAGCCCTAAAGCGCAAAGCAGAAGAATTGGCTTATGCTACAGGTAATACAGATGAATTTAAGCTCTATAACCTGATTGAAGAGCTTACCCCTCAAATCTTTACAAGCCGTAAGGGCAGAAGCTATATCTGTGCAAATGTTGACCTTTATTCAGGCTTTGTTTATAAATGCCTTAACATTCCCACAGAGCTTTACACACCTCTTTTTGCCATAGCTCGTATGGCAGGCTGGTGCGCTCACAGAATTGAGGAAGTAATTTACGACGGAAAAATTATTCGTCCTGCCTACAAGCACGTTTGCAAAAACGGTATTTACGTTCCTATGAACGAAAGGTAGCTAATAAAAAGAAAGGATGGCGCCAATGGAATTTAAAATACATTCAGATTATAAGCCCTGCGGCGACCAGCCTGATGCAATAGAGCGCTTATCAAATGGCGTGATACGGGGGGATAAGGAGCAGACGCTGCTTGGCGTTACAGGTTCAGGTAAAACCTTTACCATAGCAAACGTTATAGAAAAGGTGCAAAAGCCTACGCTCGTGCTTGCTCATAATAAAACCTTGGCAGCACAGTTGTGTAGTGAATTTAAGGCGTTTTTTCCGGAAAATGCAGTTGAGTTTTTTGTGTCGTATTATGACTATTATCAGCCTGAGGCGTATATTCCCAATACCGATACTTATATCGAAAAGGATTCCTCGGTAAATGAAGAAATCGACAAACTCCGCCACAGCGCCACCGCTGCACTTTTTGAGAGGCGTGATGTTATAATTGTTGCCAGCGTTTCCTGTATTTACGGACTTGGCGACCCTATCGACTACAACGAGCTTGTTATATCACTTCGCCCAGGTATGGAGCGTGACCGTGACGAAATACTAAAGAAGCTTGTTGAAATTCAGTACGAAAGAAATGATATAAATTTTGTCCGTGGAAAGTTCCGTGTCCGTGGAGATGTTTTGGAGGTTTTTCCTGCAGAAAGCAGCGACACAGCGATAAGAATTGAATTTTTCGGCGACGAAATTGACAGAATTTCTGAAATAGACGTTGTGACAGGGGAGATTAAGGGAACGAGAAATCATATTGCCATTTATCCTGCATCTCACTATGTAACAACAAAAGAAAAAATGGAAAGAGCCATTTCCTCAATAGAGGAGGAAATGTATGAGCGTATTAAGTATTTCAAGGAAAATGACCAGCTGTTGGAAGCCCAAAGAATTGAGCAGAGAACAAGCTATGATATTGAAATGATGCGTGAAATCGGTTTTTGTCAGGGAATAGAAAACTACTCACGACACATAAGTGGTAGAGAACCGGGTTCAGCCCCCTTTACGCTATTAGACTATTTACCAGATGACTTTTTGCTGGTGGTTGACGAATCACACGTTACCATACCTCAGGTCAGAGGTATGTTTAACGGCGACAGAGCAAGAAAAACCTCGCTGGTAGACTACGGCTTCAGGCTTCCCTCTGCCTTTGATAACAGACCTTTGAATTTTTCCGAATTTCAGGAAAAGCTGAATCAGGTAATCTACGTCAGCGCCACACCTGCAGATTTCGAGCGTGACAGGTCTACCCAGATTGCTGAACAAATAATTCGCCCTACAGGCTTATTAGACCCTGAAATTATCGTGCGTCCCATCAAGGGTCAGGTTGATGATTTGGTGGGAGAGATAAATGCCGAGGTAGAAAAGGGCAATCGAATTTTAGTCACAACCCTTACCAAGAAAATGGCAGAGGACTTAACAGACTACCTGCGTGAGCTTGATATTAAGGTAAAGTATCTGCACTCCGAGGTAAAAACCATTGAGCGAATGGAAATAGTAAAGGACTTGCGAGAAGGACTTTTTGACGTTTTGGTTGGTATCAACCTTTTACGTGAGGGTCTTGACATTCCTGAGGTTTCTCTAGTGGCAATTTTAGATGCCGACAAAGAAGGCTTCCTGCGTTCAGAAACTTCACTTATACAGACGGTGGGAAGAGCAGCAAGAAATGCTGACGGCAGAGTAATAATGTATGCCGACACCATTACAGGCTCTATGGAGCGTGCGATTCGTGAAACAAACCGCCGCCGTGAAAAGCAGCAAAAATACAATGAAGAAAACGGCATCACACCCCAGACTATCAAGAAAAATATCCGTGAGGTAATCTCGCCTATGGGAGAGGTGCCTGATGAAAGTATCCGTGATATTAAGCTTTCAAAGAGTATGGATATTAACTTACAGATAGAGATTTTGACAGAACAGATGAAGCTTGCAGCAGAAGAACTTAGGTTTGAAGACGCAGCATCACTTCGTGATAAAATTAAGAAGCTGCAAAATAAAAAGCATTAGCTACAGAGTTTCAAAAAAGACACGTATCCTGACGGATATGTGTCTTTTTTAACGCAAAAATTGTCAAAAGTAAAAATAAGCGCGGGCAGCAAAAAACATTAAAGTAAGAAAATTATAAAAGCATTATATTAGGCTTTCATTTTTTTGGAATTTGTGATACAATTATACAAAACCCCAAAAAAGGAGGATGGATTATGGATGTAACCAAATACGGTGTAGGCTACTTTCCACCCAAGGACATTACATACGATTGGGTCACAAAAGACCATATAGAAAAAGCACCCTACTGGTGTAGCGTTGACCTTCGTGACGGAAACCAGAGCCTTATTATTCCAATGAGCTTAGACGAAAAGATTGAGTTTTATAAATTGCTGTTATCAGTTGGCTTCAAAGAAATTGAAGTGGGCTTTCCTGCAGCATCAGAAACGGAGTATGAATTCCTAAGAACGCTTATTGATAATAATATGATACCTGATGACGTTACAGTTCAGGTGTTGACACAATGCCGTGAGCATATTGTAAGAAAGACTTTTGAGGCATGCAGCGGTGCGCCTAATGCTATAATCCACTTTTATAATTCTGTAAGTGTAGCACAGCGTGAGCAGGTGTTTAAGAAATCAAAGAAAGAAATCAAGCAGATTGCCGTAGACGGTGCAAAGCTGGTTAAAAAGCTTGCAGCAGAATACGAGGGCAACTTTAGATTTGAATATTCTCCTGAGAGCTTCACGGGTGCTGAGCCTGAGTATGCTCTGGAGGTTTGTAATGCGGTCTTGGACGTTTTAGAGCCGTCAGAAACTAACAATGTAATTATAAATCTACCTGTAACTGTTGAAATGAGCTTGCCTCACGTATACGCTTCTCAGGTTGAGTTTATGGATAAAAACTTAAAATACCGTGAGCACGTAACCATAAGCCTCCATCCTCACAATGACAGGGGAACGGGCGTTGCTGATACGGAGCTTGCGCTGCTTGCAGGTGCTCAGCGTGTTGAGGGTACACTTTTTGGCAATGGCGAGCGTACAGGCAATGTGGATATTGTCACACTTGCTATGAATATGTACTCACACGGCATAGACCCGGGCCTTGACTTCTCCGATATGCCGTCTATTGTTGGAACTTATGAAAAATGCACAAGAATGCACGTTCACGACCGTTCGCCTTATGCAGGTGCGCTTGTGTTTGCGGCGTTTTCCGGCAGCCATCAGGACGCTATTGCCAAGGGTATGAAGTGGCGTGAGGAAAAGGATTTGCATTCGTGGTGCGTGCCCTATATTCCTGTTGACCCCACAGATATCAACAGAACATATGACTCAGACGTAATAAGAGTTAATTCACAAAGCGGCAAGGGCGGTATCGGCTATCTCCTTGAACAGACTTACGGCTATGATTTGCCCGCTAGTATGCGAGAGCATTTCAGCTATACCTGCAAGAGTGTTTCAGACCACGAGCACAGAGAGCTTATGGTTGCAGATATTCTTGATGTATTTAAAGCAAGCTACTTTACAGAAAGTCCTGTTTCAATTTCTGAAATCCACTTTAAACAGGCCGACAGTACAGTTGAGGCATACATTACCTTTGCACAAAATGGCGTTGAAACTACAATCAAGGCAGAGGGTAATGGTTCGTTGGACGCAGTAAGTAATGCGCTTAAAAAATACACAGGCACAGATTACAAGCTGTCTGTATATAAAGAACACAGTATGCAGGGACACGGCTCAAAGAGTGAAGCGGCAGCTTACATCGGCATTGAGAGTGATAACGGCACGATGTACTGGGGTGCAGGTGTGCACACTGACATTATCAAGGCTTCCTCTCACGCTTTACTTGCGGCTTATAACAATATGATAAAGGAGTGAGCATTATGGCAATGACAATGACACAGAAAATCTTAGCCGCTCATGCAGGGCTGGAAAGCGTCACTGCAGGTCAGCTGATAAATGCAAAGCTTGATATTGTTTTAGGCAATGACATAACCACTCCTGTTGCAATCAATGAGTTCGAAAAAGCAGGCTTTGGTGAAGTCTTTGATAAGGATAAAATAGCGGTTGTTTTAGACCACTTTGTTCCCAATAAGGACATTAAGGCGGCGGAGCAGTCCAAGCAATGCCGTGAATTTTCCTGTACCCATTGCATAAGTCATTTTTATGATGTTGGCAAGATGGGTATTGAGCATGCGTTGCTTCCTGAGCAAGGCGTTGTAACAGCGGGGGACTGCATCATTGGTGCTGACAGCCACACCTGTACTTATGGTGCACTGGGTGCGTTTTCAACAGGTGTTGGGAGTACCGATATGGCTGCAGGCATGGCAACAGGTATGGCGTGGTTCAAAGTACCTTCGGCTATCAAATTTGTTTTAACAGGAAAGCTTCCCAAAAACTGCAGCGGAAAAGACGTAATCTTGACTATAATCGGCAAAATCGGCGTTGACGGCGCTTTGTACCGCAGTATGGAATTTACTGGAGAAGGTGTTAAAACCCTGTCTATGGACGACCGCCTCTGTATCTGCAATATGGCAATTGAGGCAGGAGCAAAAAACGGTATTTTCCCAGTTGATGATATTACGCGTGAATATATGAAGGGAAGATGCGAAAGAACGCCTGTTGAATATAAAGCAGACGAAGATGCCGAGTACGATGAAGTAATCGAAATTGATTTATCGAAAATCGTACCTACAGTAAGCTGCCCACACCTTCCTGAAAATACACGCACCGCAAAGGAATTATCACATATCAAAATCGACCAGGTTGTAATAGGCAGTTGCACAAACGGCAGAATGGAAGATATGGAGGCAGCATATAACGTCTTAAAAGACAAAAAAGTGGCACAGGGCGTGCGTTGTATCATTATTCCTGCCACAATGGATATTTACCGCGAATGTATTGTGCGTGGCTATACTACAGCGTTTGTTGACGCGGGGGCAGTTGTTTCTACTCCTACCTGCGGTCCCTGCCTTGGCGGCTATATGGGGATTTTAGCTTCAGGCGAGAAATGTATCGCAACAACAAACCGCAACTTTGTAGGAAGAATGGGACACGTGGACAGCGAGGTTTATCTTGCTTCTCCCGTAACTGCTGCAACAAGTGCCGTAACAGGCTATATAACGTCCCCTGAGGAGGTAGAGCAATGAACACACAAGGAAAGGTATTCAAATACTTCGATAATGTAGATACAGACGTTATAATTCCTGCAAGGTACTTAAATACCTCTGATGCAAAAGAACTCTCTAAGCATTGTATGGAGGATATTGACGCAAGCTTCGTAGAAAAAGTTGAAGCAGGTGATATTATTGTTGCAGGATGGAACTTTGGCTGTGGCTCATCTCGTGAACACGCACCGCTGGTTATAAAAACTTGCGGTACAGGATGCGTTATTGCAAAAAGCTTTGCAAGGATTTTTTACAGAAATGCTATAAATATAGGTTTGCCTATTTTGGAATGCAGCGATGCTGCAGAGGAAATAGCGGCAGGCGATAAGGTAAGCGTTGACTTTGATACAGGTGTTATCAAAAACTTAACCACAGGCAAAACCTATCAGGCTCAACCCTTCCCTGAATTTATACAGAACATTATAAAATCAGGCGGACTCTTGGCATCACTTAAAGAGGTGGAATAATGGAAAAGAATATAGCGGTTATTCGCGGCGATGGTATAGGTCCCGAGATTATTAGAGAAGCACTATTAGTGCTTGATAAAATCGCAGAAAAATATAATCATAAATTCAACTACACAGAGGTTACTATGGGCGGTTGTGCCATTGATGAATTTGGCGAGCCTTTGCCCGATAGTGAGCTTGCAAAATGTACTGCTGCTGACAGTGTATTACTTGGAGCAGTTGGCGGAGCAAAGTGGGACACGGTACCCGGGCATTTGCGCCCTGAAAAGGGACTTTTAAAGCTTCGTGCTGGAATGGGCGTGTACTCCAATAACCGCCCTGCAAAAATCTGGCCGCAGCTTGCCGACGCCTCTCCCTTAAAAGCTGAAATCGTGGAAAAGGGAATAGACTTTATAATTGTTCGTGAGCTGATTGGCGGAATATATTTTGGCAAGCACGAAACAGTTGATGAAAACGGCGAGAAAAAAGCCGTAGACGAGCTTGTTTATCGTGAGAGTGAAATTGAGCGTATAGGAAGAATCGGCTTTGAAACAGCGCAAAAAAGAAATAAAAAGCTCTGCTCGGTGGAAAAGAGCAATGTGCTTGACTCAAGCCGTCTGTGGAAAGAAGTAATGCACAGAATTGCTGCTGATTACCCCGATGTTGAGCTTACTGATATGCTGGTTGACAACTGTGCAATGCAGATTGTAAAAGACCCCTCGCAGTTTGATGTAATTGTTACAGAAAATATGTTTGGCGATATTTTGTCAGACGAGGCGTCGCAGATTACAGGCTCTATCGGTATGATTCCATCATCAAGCTTAGGAGCAACGTCTTGCGGATTGTATGAGCCAATACACGGCTCAGCGCCTGACATTGCAGGCAAGGATTTGGCAAACCCGATCGGCACAATCCTTTCTGTTGCAATGATGTTAAGATTTAGCTTTGATATGGTGCGTGAGGCAGATGCGATAGAACAAGCGGTGTGGAAAACTTTGGATAAAGGCTACCGCACTCAGGACATTATGCCCAAGGACAAAACAGGCTTAATAAGAGTAGGCTGTCGTGAAATGGGACAGTTGATAATCGACAATTTAAAATAAAAAAAGGACACCTCACGGTGTCCTTAATTTTTTGATTTAGTTTTCTTTCTTTGCCTTCTCTACAAAGAACATACTGAGCAGTAACGCAACTGCGTAAAGTGCAATTGTAACGTATAAAACTGTCTGATAGCCAACAGGGTTGTAAGCAGCATCGGGTGTACCAAAGTGTGATACAATCCATGATGCCATCTGGTTACCTGTTAAACCTGCAAAGCCCCAGGCAGATAATGTAATACCGTGAATTGCGCTGATATTACTCATACCATAGTGGTCAGAGAGTAATGTAGGAACGTTAGAAAACCCACCGCCGTAGCCTGCATTTACCATCATAATAAGTGCGATAACCAAAATGATAAGACCGATATTTCCTGCGCCGTTTGCAATACCGCCTGTTGCGATTACAAGACCTGTCAATACGATAGAAATAACAAAGATAAGCTTGTAGATTGTATTTCTGTCACGTAATTTATCTGCCCAAGCAGAAAAACCAAGTCTGCCGCCTGCGTTAAATATTGCAGAAACTGTTGACAAAATACCTACAGCGCCTGCAAGTCCCAAGCACTTGAAAATCATTTTTTCCTGAGAAATAAGTGCAAGACCGCAGGTAATGTTTATGTAGAACATAAGCCAGATACCGATGTAGTTTGTGATTTTCTTTGTTTTTAATACATCCAAAATCTTAGGAGCTTTTTCATCACCCTGAGGTTCGTGCCAGTCGTCGGGCTTTTTAAGCAGGAGATGACCGACAAACATCATTACGAAGTAAACAGCAGCCAAAATCAAGAACATAAGCCATATACCGTTTTTGCCAAGACCGTCGAGCATAGCTGTCATAATGGGGCTGGCAATAGCTTTTGCTGCACCGAAGCCTGCAACTGCAAGACCGGTAGCTAAACCCTTTCTGTCGGCAAACCAAAGCATAAGTGTCTTTACGGGAGAAAGGTATCCTGTACCTAAACCCACACCCATAATAAAACCGTAGCAGAGGTAAATACCTAAAAGAGCTAAGATGTTACCAGGATTCATACCGCCGTACCAGATAAAGAAGCCTGTACCTGCCATACCGCCTGCAAAGCAAATTGTTGCAATGAGCGATGACTTGTGAATGTCTTTTTCTACAACGTTACCCAAAAATGCTGCTGACATACCAAGGAAGAAAATAGCAAAGCTGAATGCCCATTCTGTTGCACCCTTAGAAAAGCCGATGTAATCGGCAATTTCCTGACTGAAAATTGACCAGCAGTAAACAGTACCGATACTGCAGTGCAAAAGGAGTGCCGGAATGGCAGCTCTTATCCATTTGTTGGTGCGCCAACCGCCTTTTTTCTGTGTGTTTTCCATTTTTTATGTGCCTTCTTTCATTAATTGTTTAAAACCAAATAGGATTTTACCACAAATTATTTACAAAATCAAGCATAATATGTCATAAAATGGGTTAAACTTTTATTACGAAAGGAGTATTGAAAATATGGTAGAACAAGACACAATAAAATTACTCAGAGAGTGCGACGCAGGAATTAAAATGGGAGTTTCGTCAATTAACGATGTTTTGGAGTATGTAAGTGCCGAAAATTTTCGTGAACGCCTGACAGAATGTAAGACAGAACACGAGCAACTAAAGGGCGAAATTGAGGAGCTTTTAGACAAATATCAGGACGAGGGCAAGGAGCCTAATCCTATGGCTAAGGGAATGTCCTGGTTAAAAACCAATGTTATGTTGGTAGTAAACGAGTCGGACAAAACAATAGCAGACCTCCTAACTGACGGCTGCAATATGGGAGTAAAATCGCTTAATAAATATCTTAACCAATATGAAGCGGCTGACGAAGTGTCAAAAGACATAACAAAGCGACTTATAAATTTAGAGGAAAAGCTCACAGTAGATATGAGAGAATATTTATAAGAATCGGTATTGTTTGCCCCAACAAGCCATACCTGAAAAACCCACCCATAGGGGTGGGTTTTCTTCTTATAAAATTATACAAATAAGTCCGCCTGAGCCTTCATTTATGATTTTCTGTAAGGTTTCCTGCAGCTTAATCTGTGCCTCGTCAGGCATACGGGAAAGCTTGTTGTGTAAGCCCTCGTTTACCAGCTCGTGGAGAGATTTACCGAAAATATTTGACTGCCAGATTTCTGCGGGATTAGATTCAAATTCGGATAATAGATAATGAACCAGTTCCTCAGACTGCTTTTCTGTTCCAACAATGGGGCAAACTTCAGTTTCAATGTCTGCTTTAATCATATGAATCGAGGGAGCTGACGCCTTTAGCTTTACACCGAAACGGCTGCCCTGACGTACGATTTCAGGTTCTTCTAAGCTCATTTCGTCAATTGTAGGTGTAACGATGCCATAGCCCTTGTTTTCCACTTCGCGCAGAGCAATCTGGATTTTGTCGTACTGGCGCTTAACATCAGACAATTCGGACAGCAGTGACAGCAGTTTGCTTTCGCTTGACACATCAAAGCCTGAGATTTCCCGTACCACCTTGTAGTATAAATCTTTAGGAACGCAGATTTCAATCTCTGCCTTTCCTGTGCCCAAATCAATATTGGAAATCAAAGCACTGTCCACATAATCGCACTGTGCCATAACACCCAGCGCTGCGTCTAAGTGGTTTAGTGTATCAACGTTCTGTGTTGCACCGAAGCAACTTGAATAAAGCACGTTTTTAATATCGTGGTCCTCAGGTAGTGCCTCAACCCACTCAGGAAGACTGATTGCAATTTCCGTAACAGGGAAGGACATTAAAACCTCTTCTAAAATTTTCTTAATACCCACCTCATCAAGCTCAAGACAGTTTACAGCCACCACAGGTGCAGAATATTTTTCCGAAAGATAATTGCGTAACTCCTCAGTTTCAGGCATGGTAGGGTAGCGGGTATTTAATATAATAACAAAGGGCTTACCCTGTTGCGAAAGCTCCTCTGCAACACGTGCTTCTGCCGCAACATAATCTTCGCGGGCAATATCGGTTATACTGCCGTCTGTAGTAACTAAAATACCGATGGTAGAGTGGTCGCAGATAACTTTTTTTGTGCCGATTTCAGCGGCACGACCAAATTCCATAGGCTCGTCACTCCAGGGGGTGTTTACAAGACGTTCTTTGCCGTCCTCTGTGTGGCCTAAGGCTTGAGGCACTATGTAACCTACACAGTCAATAAGACGTACACGCATTTTGGCTGCGTCGGTAGCTTCAATTTCTACTGCCTCGTTGGGAATAAACTTAGGCTCTGTTGTCATAATGGTCTTGCCGCCTGCACTCTGGGGAAGCTCATCGTTGGCACGCTGGATTTCGTTTTCGTCTTCCATATTAGGAATTACGAACAAATCCATAAACTTCTTTATAAAAGTAGATTTTCCCGTTCTTACAGGTCCAACAACGCCCAGATACACATCTCCGCCTGTGCGTTCGGCAATATCTTTGTAGATATTATACTCTGACATTTCCAATTCCTCCATTGCTTGTAATTTAATGTTTGTTATATGATATGTGAGCAAATTCACATTATGACTGTTTGTCTGCCTTTTTTTTAAAATGTCAAAAAACATTGACAATACCGACAAAAAATACTATAATTAGAGTATTAGGTAAAAATTGATTACCAAAAAATTACATAAAAGGGGAATTACAAATGAAGAAAAAAACGCTGGTAAATCTTATTACCGTAGCAGTTGTTCTCGTTGTATTCGCAGTTTGTGCAATGACACTTGCAGCTCCTTCTACAGTTGAGTGTGAACTTTGCGCAGGGGACGGTACTGTTGCGGAATACAACTGCAATGCCTGTGACGCTACAGGTGAATTAGACGGAGAAATGTGCTCCAAATGTGCAGGTCAGGGTGGAGTAGGCGCAACAGATTGTGCTGAATGTGAGGGCACAGGAGAGGTAGCTGCAATCAGCGGCTATTACAAGACGATAATGTCATTGATGCCTCCTGTAATTGCTATTATCTTAGCACTTGTCACAAAAGAAGTTTACAGCTCACTTTTTGTGGGTATAGTAGCAGCGGCGCTGCTTATTACAGATTTTAAACCCATTGCAACATTAAACACAGTATTAAACGACGGCTTTATTGCAAGCCTTGCTGACTCTTGGAACGTTGGTATCTTAATATTCTTAGTATTATTGGGTATCATCGTGGCATTGGTTAACAAAGCAGGCGGCTCACGTGCCTTTGGTGAATGGACAAAGAAGCACGTTAAGACAAAGGTTGGCGCGCAGCTTTCTACATTTGTTTTGGGCGTATTGATTTTTGTTGACGACTACTTTAACTGCTTAACAGTAGGCTCAGTTATGCGCCCTGTTACAGATACACAGAAAATTTCACGTGCTAAGCTTGCGTATATAATTGACGCAACAGCAGCACCTATCTGTATGATTGCTCCCATTTCATCATGGGCAGCAGCAGTTTCAGGTGTTGTAGAGGGACAGAACGGCTTAGAATTATTTATTAAGGCTATTCCTTACAACTTCTATTCACTTTTGACTATCGTTATGATTATTGCAATTTCATTGATGAAGTTCGACTACGGTCCGATGAAAAAGCACGAGTGGAATGCTCAAAACGGCGATCTACACTCTGACCCTGCTGCTGCAGCAGAGGTTGAAGAAGTAGTTGCAGACGGCAAGAAGCGCAGCGTATGGGATTTAATTCTTCCTGTAGTTGTGTTGATCGCATCTTGCGTAGCTGGTATGTTATACTCAGGCGGTTTCTTTACAGACGGAGTATCATTTGTTGATGCTTTTGCAGGATGTGACGCATCAGTTGCTCTTTCTTGGGGTGCTATTATCGCATTGGTTATCAGTATCATCTATCTCCTTTGCCGCAAGGTATTGACATTTAAAGAGGCAATGGAATGTGTGCCCGAAGGCTTTAAAGCTATGGTGCCTCCTATCCTTATTCTTACATTTGCATGGACACTTTCTGGCTTAACTGGTATGCTTGGTGCTGACGTTTATGTTGCAGAGCTTATGGAAGGTGCAGCAGCAGGGTTAACGAACCTTTTACCTGCTATCATTTTCTTAGTTGCAGTTGGTCTTGCGTTCTCAACAGGTACATCATGGGGAACATTCGGAATACTTATTCCTATCGTTGTTTCGGTATTCTCAGCAGATTCTGAAATCCTCACAATCGGTATTTCAGCGTGTCTTGCTGGTGCTGTTTGTGGCGACCATTGCTCACCTATTTCAGATACAACTATTATGTCATCAGCAGGTGCTAAATGTAACCACATCAACCACGTTTCAACACAGTTGCCTTACGCTTTGACAGTTGCAGCAGTATCATTTGTTGCATTTGTTTTAGCAGGCTTTGTACAGAACTGGTTAATCGTATTACCTTTGGCAATTATTGCTATGGTTGCAACACTCTTTGTAATCAAAGCAGTAACAAACAAGAAAGTAACACAATAATTTTTTTTGGGGCACTTGGGAAACCAAGTGCCTTTTTTTAGTAAAATTATGTAAAAAATATTGATTTTTTCAAAATCTATGGTATAATATAGAATGGTGTAAGGTCTTTACACCTAAAAATTGGTTAAAAAATCGGTTTTCCGATAAAAATAGGAGGTATAATTAATGAAGTTTGTTTATCAGTTCAGTGAAGGCGACGCTTCAATGAGAGAGCTTCTCGGCGGTAAAGGCGCGAACCTTGCAGAAATGACAAAAATCGGTCTGCCTGTTCCCCAGGGCTTCACAGTATCAACAGAGGCTTGTACTCAGTACTATGAAGATGGCAGAAACATTAATGACGCTATCAAAGCAGAAATCATGGAAAACATTACCAAGATGGAAGCTGTTTGCGGCAAGAAGTTTGGTGATAAGGAAAATCCCTTATTAGTATCCGTTCGTTCAGGTGCAAGAGCATCTATGCCCGGTATGATGGACACAATCTTAAACCTCGGTCTTAATGAAGACGTTGTTGAATCAATGGCTGCAAAGTCAGGCAACGCTCGTTGGGCTTGGGACTGCTACAGAAGATTCATCCAGATGTATTCTGATGTAGTTATGGAAGTTGGTAAGAAGTACTTTGAAGAACTTATCGACGAAATGAAAGAAGCAAAAGGCGTAACTCAGGACGTAGAACTTACAGCTGAAGACTTAAAAGAACTCGCTGGTCAGTTCAAAGCTGAGTACAAGAATAAAATCGGTAAAGACTTCCCCACAGACCCCGTTGAACAGTTAATGGGTGCGGTTGAAGCAGTATTCCGTTCATGGGACAACCCCAGAGCTAACGTTTACCGTCGTGACAACGATATCCCTTATTCATGGGGTACAGCTGTTAACGTACAGATGATGGCTTTCGGTAACATGGGTGATGACTGTGGTACAGGTGTTGCGTTCACACGTGACCCCGCTACAGGTGACAAGGGCTTAATGGGTGAATTCTTAGTAAACGCTCAGGGCGAAGACGTTGTTGCAGGTGTTCGTACACCTATGCCTATCGCTGAAATGGCGGAAAAATTCCCCGAAGCATTCGCTGAATTCAATAAGGTTTGTGCAATCTTAGAAGACCACTACAGAGATATGCAGGATATGGAATTTACAATTGAAAACAAGAAGCTCTATATGCTTCAGACAAGAAATGGTAAGAGAACAGCAAAAGCTGCTTTAAAGATTGCTTGTGATTTAGTTGACGAGGGTATGATTGATAAGAAGCAGGCTGTTGCTATGATCGACCCCAGAAACTTAGATACACTCTTACATCCTCAGTTTGATGCAAAAGCATTAAAGGCAGCAACACCTATGGGTAAAGGTCTTGGTGCATCACCCGGTGCTGCTTGCGGTAAAGTTGTATTTACAGCAGAAGATGCTGACAGCTGGAATTCACGTGGCGAAAAGGTTATCTTAGTTCGTTTGGAAACATCACCTGAAGATATCACAGGTATGAAAGCTTCTCAGGGCATCTTGACAGTACGTGGCGGTATGACATCACACGCAGCCGTTGTTGCTCGTGGTATGGGTACATGCTGTGTATCTGGTTGTGGCGACATCAACATGGACGAAGCTAACAAAAAGTTCACATTAGGTGGCAAAACATTCACAGAGGGCGATTATATCTCAATCGATGGTTCAACAGGTAACATCTACGACGGTATCATTCCTACAGTTGACGCTGAAATCGCAGGTGAGTTCGGTAGAATCATGGAATGGGCTGACGAATTCAGAACATTAAAAGTTAGAACCAACGCTGACACACCTGCTGATGCTAAAAAGGCAGTTGAATTAGGTGCTGAAGGTATCGGTCTTTGCCGTACAGAGCATATGTTCTTTGAAGCTGACAGAATTGCAGCATTCAGAGAAATGATTTGTGCTGACACATTAGAAGAAAGAGAAGCAGCTTTAGAGAAGATTCTTCCCTATCAGCAAGGCGACTTTGAAGCACTCTACGAAGCATTGGAAGGTAACCCCGTTACAATCCGTTTCTTAGATCCTCCGCTTCACGAGTTCGTTCCCACAGAAGAAGCTGACATCAAAGCATTAGCAGATGCTCAGGGTAAGACAGTAGCAGACATTAAAGCAATCATTGCTTCACTCCACGAATTCAACCCCATGATGGGTCACCGTGGTTGCCGTTTGGCTGTAACATATCCTGAAATTGCAAAGATGCAGACAAAGGCTGTTATCCGTGCGGCTATCAATGTTAAGAAAGCACACGCTGACTGGAACTTAAAACCTGAAATCATGATTCCCTTAGTTGGCGAAGTTAAGGAATTAAAATATGTTAAGGATGTTGTTGTTGCAACAGCTGACGCTGAAATTGCAGCTGCAGGATCAGATCTTGCTTATGAAGTAGGTACAATGATCGAAATCCCCAGAGCATGCTTAACTGCTGACGACATTGCAAAAGAAGCTGAATTCTTCTGCTTCGGTACAAACGACTTAACACAGATGACATATGGTTTCTCAAGAGACGATGCAGGTAAGTTCTTAGACGCTTACTACGATGCAAAAATCTTTGAAAACGATCCTTTCGCTAAGCTCGACCAGACAGGTGTTGGTAAGCTTATGGAAATGTCAGTTAAGATGGGTAAAGAAGTTCGTCCTGACATTCACTGCGGTATCTGTGGTGAGCACGGCGGCGACCCCGTATCAGTAGAATTCTGCCACAAGATTGGTTTAGACTACGTATCTTGTTCACCTTTCCGTGTTCCGATTGCAAGACTTGCAGCGGCACAGGCAGCAATTAAAGATAACAAATAATTCGGCTGGTAACGGCTTTAAAAAAAGCGCATAAGCGCTCAAAACGATAATAAAATTATTGTTAAATAGCAGTAGGCACTCGGGATAAATCCCGAGTGCCTTTTTATGTAAATGTTTTGAGCTTAAACGAACCTCACCTCTCGGCGTACCTTTGTACGCCTTCGGGTATCCCCTGCGGGTTCGGTTCGTTTATTCTGCATCTTTTTTTCTCAGCCTCGGACTTTTGGTTTTATTCGTCCATTCTGAAAGAATTTTCCTCAACCTTGACAGCAAGGAATAGCCTAATTTTTTTAATATTCAACATAATAGCTGTAAATTTCCCAATCAGCTATACTTATAAAATGTTTTTCTAATTCTTTGTCGGATTTAAGCTCGGGATTTGCAAAGACAAGCCTAATATCCTTATCAGGATATGCTCTGGCAGCAGCAAAAACCCTCTCGGCAAAAAGCTCGTCCTCGGGATACCTTTTTCCTGTAACAAACGTGGTGCACCCACGGGAAATTGCATTGTCTATCTCCCCGTCAAAGTGTTTTTTTAAATCTTTTGCATTTTCTTGTTCGTAAAAGTTCATAAAGCAACAAACCATAATAAATTCCTCGTTTCTTAAATTTATTTGTTTGCACGATTTATTTTTTTCCGGAAAATAAAAAAAGGTGCGTCGAAGCTGACGCACCATAAAAGCGAAAGCTTCTGACTTGTCGCGAAACATCTATAACTGCAAAACCACAGGTATAAGAGTCAGAGCCTCGCTTTTTGACAAAGCGAGCCTGTAGTTTTGCAAAATATTTAGATGTTTCGCAAAACCAATATACCACAAATTTTGTCAAATTACAAGTCCTTTTATGTTTCGTTTTATTGACAAAATGTTTCAGCCTTATTTTTTCATTTTTTTCCATTTTTAAATTTAAATGTTTGTATTTAAAAATTAAATCCGTCAATAATAAAATCGAAATAAAAAATTCGGAGAGAAAAATGGAAAATAAAGACTTTTTTATAATCAAAAAATGCGATGGTCTGCGTGGTGAAGTGTCGGTTTCGGGCTGCAAAAATGCAGCTCTTCCCATAATGGCGGCAACTATATTGTCAGGTGGAAAAACTACTTTAAAAAATGTTCCTGACTTGACCGATATTCGCAATATGTGTGAAATTTTAGGGTGTTTTGGGGCAAAGATTACATCAAAAAATAAAAATGAAATAACTATTGATACCGAAAAAATTTATCACACAATAGCACCCTATGATTTGACTTGTAAATTAAGAGGTTCATTTTTAGTAATGGGACCTATGCTCGCACGAATGAAAAAGGTAAGGCTCTCTCTTCCCGGTGGTTGCCCAATTGGTGCCAGACCTGTAGATTTACACTTAAAAGGTTTTGCCGCTTTGGGTGCTACAATTACAAAAGGCTCAGGCTTTGTTGATGTAAAGTGCGACGAGCTTGTTGGAACAAAGATTTACCTTGATTTCCCCAGTGTGGGTGCTACAGAAAATATCTTAATGGCTGCAGTTGCAGCACGTGGCAAAACCACCATAGAAAACGCAGCAGCCGAGCCTGAGATAGCAGACCTCGCCAACTTTTTAAATAAGATGGGAGCACGCATTTCGGGTGCAGGTACGGATACAATTACAATTCAGGGAACAGAAAAATTCAAAGCGGTCAAATACTCTATAATGCCGGACAGAATTGAAGCGGGGACATTTATGATAGCGTCAGCGATCACGACAGGCGATGTGCTTATTAAGGATATTATACCCGAACACGTGAAACCCTTAACAGCAAAGCTTTTGGAAATGGGAGTAGATGTTGAAATAGTTGGAAACTCCATAAGAGTAAAGGCGGAAAAACCCTGCAGCGCAAAAGATGTAAAGACCTTGCCTTTCCCCGGCTTTCCTACAGATATGCAGGCGCAGATGATGTCACTTTTGAGCCTTTCCAAGGGAACGGGAATTGTGACAGAAACTATATTTGAAAATCGCTTTATGCATGTGGGGGAGCTGTGCAGAATGGGAGCACAAATTAAAGTTGAAGGGCATTGTGCAGTAGTTGAGGGTAAACGCGCCCTATCCGGTGCTAAGGTTTCAGCTTCAGACCTTCGGGCAGGCGCTGCTCTTGTTTTGGCAGGTCTTGCTGCTAAAGGCGAAACCCAAGTTTATGACATTCGCCACATTGACAGGGGATACGAAGACCTTGATACTAAACTCCGTAATTTAGGCGCACAAATAGAGAGAATAGAAAGAACTCCTTTGCAGTAGCAAAGGAGTTCTTTAAAACAGTGACATAACATAATAGATAATACCTGCAACAAATCCCGAGGTTATGCCGTAAACTAACACAGGGCCTGCAACGGTAAACATCTTTACAGCAAGCCCTAACACCATACCTTCTGACTTAAATTCAATAGCGGGGGAGGCAATGGAGTTTGCAAAGCCTGTAATGGGCACAATAGTACCGGCTCCGGCGTATTTTGCCAGATTGTCATATATGCCCAAGCCTGTCAAAAATGCACCAATAAAAACCATAGTTGATGATGTGAGCATCGAGATGTGGTCTTTAGAAAAGCCTATATAATCATACAGGTTATAAATAAGTTGCCCTATTGTGCATATAGCACCGCCAAAGAGAAAGGCTAAAAGCACATCTTTAAAAATTGGGGAATTGGGCGTCATTTTGTCAACGTATTTTTGATATTCTTTATTTGTCATGACACACTCCTTTATGAAAAATGAATATAATAAATCAGACCATAAATGCAGAAGCTGCAGTTTGCGCGCCACCATAAAAGACGTAATTTATCCAAATTCCGCAAAAAATGGCGAAAATTATTGCCGCAACTGCTAATAGTCTGGCTGTTTTTTTGGTCAAAAGATTGTACATATTGACACCTCCTTGTACTTATTTTCTTGATTTTTTGAGTAAATATTCTAAAATCTTAAAAAACCGTTAAGAAATTGAAAATAATACTTGAAAAATATGGATATAGTGTGCTATAATACAATGACGAGAAGTTTTAAACAGGGAGGACAAAATCTTGGCAGCAAAATTAGACAAAAAAGAACTCAATACTGTTGAATTTACAATAACAGTAGAAAATGAAAAATTTATGGCGGCAGTTGACGAATCATTCAGAAAGAATGTTAAGAAAATTACTGTTCCCGGTTTCAGAAAGGGTAAAGCACCCAGAAAATTAATCGAAAAAACATACGGTGAAGGCATCTTCTTTGAAGAAGCAGTTGACGCACTTTTACCTGATGCGTATGAAGCAGCAGTAAAAGAAATGGGTATTGACCCCGTTGATATGCCCAAAGTAGACATTGCTGACATCGGTAAAGACAAGGATTTAGTAATCAAAGGCAGCGTTACTGTTAAGCCTGAGGTTAAACTTGGCAAATATAAAGGTTTAAAATTAGAAGAAGCTGACCATACTGTAAGTGCAAAGGAAGTTAACGAAGAGTTAGCGCGCCGTCAGGAAAGAAATGCTAGACAAGTAGCAGTAGAAGACCGCAAAGTGAAGAAGGGCGACATCGCAAACATCAACTTTGAAGGTTTTGTAGATGGCAAAGCATTCCCCGGCGGTAAGGGCGAAAACTATGATTTAACTATCGGCAGCGGTAGTTTCATCCCCGGTTTTGAAGAACAAATCGTAGGCAAAGCTATCGGCGAGGAATTTGACGTAGAAGTTACATTCCCCGAAGATTACCACGCAGAAGAATTAAAGGGTAAGCCCGCAACATTCAAAACAAAGGTTAACTCTATTTTTGTAAAAGAATTACCTGAGTTAGATGATGAATTCGCAAAAGACGTAAGTGAATTTGACACATTGGCAGAACTCAAAAAAGATATTAAGAAAAAGCTTCAGGAATCAGCTGACGCAAGAGCTAAGCAGGAAAAAGAAAATGCAGCAATTGACGCTGTAATCGAAACAATGGAAGCTGAAATCCCCGCTTGTATGGTTGACACACGTATTGAAAACACAATCCGTGAAAACAATGCAAGAATGGCTCAGCAGGGTATCTCTTTTGAGCAGTACTTAGGCTATATGGGCACAACAGTTGACGCTTTCAAAGAACAGATTCGTCCCAACGCTGAACTTCAGGTTAAGGGCACACTTGCTTTAGAAGAAATTGCAAAGCTTGAAAAATTAGAAGTAGCAGAAGCAGAAATTGACGAGCAGTTAAACAAAATGGCAGAAGCTTACAATATGAAGTTAGAAGAAGTTAAGAAATTTATGCGTGATGAAGACATTGACGCATTAAAGTCTGACTTAAAGATTCAGAAGGCTATGGATTTCTTAGTTGAAAACACAACATGGTCAAAGGCTGAAAAGAAAATAGCAGCTAAAAAGCCTGCAGCTAAGAAGGAAGAAACAGCAGAAGAAGCTCCCAAAAAGACAACAACAAAGAAGTCTACAACAACAAAGGCAGCTTCAACAGCAAAGAAAACCACAACAACAGCTGCAAAAAAGACAACAACAAAAAAAGCTGAAGATAAATAATCTTCATTTAACCGTTTCATAAAAACAGAAAGGAAATAATTATGAGCTTAGTACCGGTAGTAGTGGAACAGACAAGCAGAGGAGAGCGCTCCTACGACATCTATTCCAGATTATTAAAAGACAGAATTATATTTTTAAGCGAAGAAGTGAATGATGTTACTGCAAGCTTGGTTGTAGCACAGATGTTATTTTTAGAGGGCGAAGACCCGGACAAAGATATCCAGTTTTACATCAACAGCCCCGGCGGCTCAATTACTTCCGGAATGGCAATTTACGATACAATGCAGTACATTAAGTGCGACGTATCAACAATCTGTGTAGGTATGGCGGCATCTATGGGTGCGTTTTTGCTGGCAGCAGGCACACCCGGAAAAAGACTTGCATTACCCAACAGTGAAATTATGATTCACCAGCCTTTGGGCGGTATGCAAGGTCAGGCAACAGATATTAAAATCCACGCTGACAGAATTATCCGTATAAAGAATACTTTAAATGAGATTTTGTCAAAGCGTACAGGAAAGCCGATAGATGTAATTCAGGCAGACACAGAAAGAGATAACTTTATGTCAGCGTATGAAGCTATGGAATATGGCTTAATCGATAAAGTTATAGAATCAAGAAATGAAATATTATAAAGTTAAAAGGGACTGAATTATCAGTCCCTTTTTAACAAAATCAAGAAAGGCAAAGGTATATCATATATGTCAACAATTAACGAAGGCAGACCCACACTTCGCTGCAGCTTCTGCGGAAAAACTGAAAATGAAGTAGTACGAATGTTTGAAGGCCCCGATGCGTTCATTTGCAATGAGTGTATCTCCCTTTGCAATCGCTATATGGGCGACAATTATGATATTTCAGAACCTGATATTGAGTTGGGCGAATTACCTAAACCCCGCGAGATAAAGGAAATTCTGGACCAGTATGTAATCGGTCAGGATAAGGCAAAGAAAACATTGTCTGTTGCCGTTTACAACCATTATAAAAGAATAGAAAACAAGAAATCTTCAAAAGATATTGATATACAAAAGTCAAATATCCTACTTTTAGGCCCCACAGGCTCAGGTAAGACACTTTTGGCACAAACTCTGGCAAAGATATTAAACGTACCCTTTGCAATAGCAGACGCAACAACTCTTACTGAGGCGGGCTATGTAGGCGAGGACGTTGAGAATATTTTGTTAAAATTAATCCAGGCGGCTGACGGCGATGTTGATGCGGCAAGCCATGGTATTATCTATATTGATGAAATTGATAAAATCACAAGAAAGTCTGAAAACACATCAATTACACGTGACGTATCGGGCGAGGGTGTTCAGCAGGCACTCTTAAAAATCTTAGAGGGAACAGTTGCCAATGTTCCGCCTACAGGAGGCAGAAAGCATCCTCATCAGGAATTACTGCAAATTGATACCACCAACATTTTATTTATCTGTGGTGGAGCATTTGAGGGACTGGATAAGATTATCGAGACAAGATTGGATAAAAAGGTAATTGGTTTCAATCAGGATATTACGGATAAGAGTGAAAGAAATGTTGGAGAGATTCTGCGTCAGGTATTGCCACAGGATTTTGTGAAATTCGGTTTGATTCCGGAGTTTATAGGTCGTGTGCCAATTAATGTATCATTAAATGCATTAGATAAAGATGCGTTGATGCGGATTCTGACAGAACCAAAGAATTCATTGGTGAAGCAGTATAAGAAATTGATGGAGTTAGATGGTGTCGAGCTGCTCTTTGAAGACGAGGCGTTGGAAGCTATTGCTGACCAGTCCTTGAAACGTAAGACCGGAGCCAGAGGTCTGCGTGCTATTATGGAGAAAGCAATGCTGGATATTATGTATCGTGTGCCATCGGATGAAAGTATTACAAGCTGTACGGTTACCAAGGATTCCGTAGAAGGAAATGGCGAAGTAATAACCAATAGCAGCCAAAGTGCATAGAAATGTTTTGAAATTCTTAGGAGTGTATTATGAGTGAATTAATGAGGGAACTGCCGGCGGTAGCCCTTCGTGGAATGACAATATTGCCGGGAATGGTAGCACATTTTGATGTAAGCCGTCCCAAATCTGTGAAGGCGGTAGAAAATGCGATGCTGGGGAATCAGCAGATTTTTCTGGTGACTCAGAGAGACATTGAAGAGGAAGAACCGGATCAGAACAGCTTATATAAAGTTGGAATTATTGCAACGGTTAAGCAGGTTATTAAACTGCAGCATGAAGTGGTCAGAGTACTGGTTGAGGGAAATGAACGGGCAGAATTGTTGAATTTTGCAGAGCAGGAGGAATATCTGCTGGCAGAAGTGGCGACCTTTGAAGTTGTGGAACAGGAAGAATTTCCGGTAGAGATTGCAGAGGCAATGGTCAGAAGTATTCAGGAGACACTGACCGGTTATGCGGCTGTGAATCCAAAGGCAGGCAAGGAGCTGGCAAAGCAAGCGTCTGAGATGAATCATCTGCCACGTCTTATAGACCATATCGGAAATAATTTACCGGCAGGCTATGAGAAGAAGCAGCAGATTCTGGAAGCCATTGATTTGGAAGAACGTTATGAGACCGTAATGGCTATTTTACTGAATGAGATTCAGGTTATCCGGATTAAAAATGAATTCCAGACCAAGGTTAAGGAAAAGGTTGACCGTAATCAGAAGGAATACATTTTGCGGGAACAGATGAAACTGATTCGTGAAGAATTAGGAGAAGATAATACCCAGTCCGACGCAGACCATTTTCTGGAAGAGGTTAAGAAGTTAAAGGCAGATAAGCCGGTAAAAGAGAAGATAAAAAAAGAAATTGAACGTTATAAAAGTATATCCTCAAGTTCTTCCGAGAGTGCAGTAACCAGAGGTTATATTGAAACTATGCTGGAATTGCCGTGGAATAAAGTGTCTAAGGATAATAAGGATATTCATCATGCAGAGAAAGTATTGAATGAAGACCATTATGGCTTGGAAAAGGTAAAGGAGCGTATGCTGGAATTTCTGGCAGTAAGGAATCTGACCAGCAAGGGAGAAAGTCCGATTATTTGTCTGGTGGGTCCTCCCGGAACCGGTAAGACCAGTATTGCAAGGTCTGTGGCAAGAGCACTTGAGAAAAAATATGTACGCATCAGTCTGGGTGGTGTTCGTGATGAAGCAGAAATTCGTGGACACAGAAAGACCTATGTAGGTGCGATGCCGGGACGTATTGTAAATGCAATGAAGCAGGCAGGAGTGAAGAATCCT
>JAZQBQ010000034.1:0-12871 GCA_045545755.1 Congzhengia sp.
GGACGACTGATAAAGAGCCTACTTGTACAGAAGATGGTTCGAAATCACATCATTGCTTACGTTGTGATGATAAAGCTGATATTACAGTCATAGATGCTCACGGGCATGATTATGAAAGCGTAATAACAGAACCTACCTGTACAGAAGATGGTTACACAACACATACCTGTACTATCTGTGAGGATACATATTCAGATACTGTTATTGATGCTCTTGGTCATACCTATGATGATTGGGTTGTAATAAAAGAACCTACTTGCACGAAAACAGGTATTGAAGAGCATACTTGTGAAAGATGCGGCAATGTTGAAACACAAACAGTTGAAGCACTTGGTCATAATTACAGTGAAGAATGGACGATTGATAAAGAGCCTACTTGTACAGAAGATGGTTCGAAATCACATCATTGCTTACGTTGTGATGATAAAGCTGATATTACAGTCATAGACGCTCACGGGCATGATTATGAAAGTGTTATTACAGAACCTACTTGCACAGGAGTTGGCTATACTACTTATAGTTGCTCGAGATGTAATGATACATACAAAGATGATTATGTTGATGCTTTAGGTCATACCTATGGCGATTGGCTGACTGAAACTGAGCCTAAGTGTACGACAACAGGTTCTAAGTATCGAATTTGTGGTGTTTGCGAGCATAAAAACACTGAAACAATTGCGGCTCTTGGTCATAGTTATGTGTCTGAAATAGTTGAACCGACATGTTTAAAGCAGGGGTGTACTGTCCATACGTGCTCTGCTTGCAGTCATTCTTACAAGGATACATATGTAAATGCTAACGGACACTCTTATAGTGATTGGATCATTGATGTTGCAGCTACAGTCCTTGCTGAAGGAAGTCAGCACAGAGTTTGTACCGTATGTGAACATACGGAAACACAAACCATTGAGCGCGTAGAAATCGACATTGACTCGAACACAAACTATGGTCTTGCAGTATTTACAGTTGTTAATGCTCAAACTCTCGAACCTATAAGTGGTGCTCAGATTTTCATTTCCACCGAAAAGGATGGAGAAAATACATTTACCACCGACTCTCAAGGACAAGCAAGTGTTGTTCTGCCAATCGGAAAACAGGTTGTTTCCGTGTACGCTTCCGGTTGCTTAACGAGAAACCTGAATGTCAATATCAAGGCTGGCGTAAACGAAATCAAGCAAATCGGTTTGAGCGATATGCCTACCTATGATGCAGAGATTACCTCTACTTTAATGACTATTGAGGAAATTGAAGAAGCAGGTATTGACACCTCTGATCCGAGCAACCAACACGTTTATAAGTATGAGCTGAAACTTGAATTTGAACCTGAAATTGATATTTCGAGTATCGTTGCTTACTTTAACGCTGAAGGAACATTCCTCGGCGGTTACTCTCCTGACAATGCTCCCGCAGATGAGGGCGAAGGAGAAGTAGGTGAACCTACATACAACTTGCATTATCACGTTACAACTGACGGTTTCTACCACAGTTGGTGTAAGAATGTTGAGGTTGATAAGGGACAAAATGTTTCGTTGACATACTATCCTTGGAGAGATAGTGATGATTATGTCTTTGACGGTTGGTATGAGGATGAAACCTTCACAAAGAAAATCTACTCTGTGAATATTGAAGAATATACAACCTATGTTTACGGTCGTTGGATTTACATTGGTGAAGAAGAAAAAGAACCTGTAACTGCTACAAGTGGTATCCGTGTTCCCGTTAAGGATGAAATTGTTACAGTTTATCCCGTCAACGAATATTTCTACCTCATTATCAGAGGTGAGGTTAAGTGGCTCAAAGAGATGTTCGATGTTGAGATGCTTGTAATCAATAATTCTAAGACAGATACTTTGGAAGATCTTACAGCAACATTGGAATTACCCGAAGGATTATCTTTGGCAAAGATGGTTGACGAACAACAATCGTTGGCACAAGAAATAGATTATATCGGTGAGGGTGAAAGCAAATCCGTACACTGGTATGTTAGAGGTGATACTGCCGGAAGTTATAGCTTGAAAGCAAGACTTGAAGGTATGGTAATGCCGTTTGAAGAACCTATTGACGATGTGTTCGTTGCTGAAAATCAACTTCAGGTTTGGGCAGGAGATGCCTTGCATCTGCACTTTGAGTTCCCGAATGCCGCATACTATGGCGAAGATTATCCGATAACAATAACGCTTACCAACGTGTCGGATATTACTTTGTACAATATCAACCATATGGTTCAGATTGAACAAGGTATGATCGTTTATTACTCGGACGGCACAAAAAAGGAAAAGATAGAACGTTCTTCGTGGAAGTCTATCGGCGTAAGAGAATTCCATCCGGGCGATAAGATAATCATTGAAACTTCTGTTAATATATTCTTTGAGTCCGAGATTATCCAAATGGAACTCGAAAAACTCATAGGTATTGTTGATGGAATAGAACAACTTGTAAATGCATTTAAGGCAATTCAAACGGCGATAGATGCTACTGATGCACTTATCAACTGTGTAAGCGGTTGCTCAAAAGCATTGGACGACTTCAATTTCTCGTCAGGTGGCGATAATGAAAAACTTGAATTGTTCAAGCAGTTACACAGCAGAATTACGGGCTTGGCATCTTCTTATACCACAAGCGGAAATAAGACAATTGATGCAGCGGTTGGTCTTGCTAATTCAGGTGTCAATGCTTCGCTGAATGCAATAACAAGTGATCCTGATGAATGGCTGAAAAACCACTCAGTTAGTGATATTAAGGATCTGCTCAGTAAAATCGGAGCATTGGAAAACTCCATTGTAAGTAGTGCGGATACATCTAAGAAATTTGACATTTATGATTCTATTAGAACGGCAATTTCCGCTATTCCTATTAGATTTGCTCTAAAAAATGTCATTATGACTGAGGATGAAAATAACACAACAAGCATTCCTTGGTCTTACTCTGTTACTGACGCATCTGTACAGTATTTTGGAGTATCTAATGTAAGTAAGTATCTTATGTCGCTTACTCAGGCTGCTCTTGGTGAGGTTTATGATGAAGCAATGCCTTGGTATTTACAATTGATACCGGGACTTGACGATCCGTTTAATCAAGATGCTGCTATTCAGTATATTCAAGCAACAGAGAATGAAATTGCACAATTCAAAGCAAAGGATGCGACCGGAAAGGTTACATTTAAGGCTTGGGTAGAACGCAACGAAGCAAGCACCTATAGCTTGAAAAGAAACGCAACGACAAGTGATTTTATTCTTTCTTGCGATAATGAAACAGCGACATACGAAAATGGTGTTTTGACATTTACGGGTGACGGTATGATTTCCGTAACGCCGCAAAGTCAGACAGGAGGAACTCTTTATATCGAAGATAGCGAAGGCAATATCTATACCTATGTAATTGATGTTGTTGAAGAACATACTTGTAGTGCTGGAGAGCAGCAAGTCGTTATTGCTCCTACCGCTGATTATGACGGTTTTGCAGTAAAATGTTGTTCTATTTGTGGCGATATAATGGAGATTATTCCTCTTTATTACGAAAACTGCTGTAAGGAACATAACTTCAGTAACTGGACAACAACTGTAGAAGCTACTTGCACTGATGCAGGTGTTCAAATTAGAAATTGTACTGCTTGTGGCACAGTTGAATATCAGTTCCTTGAAATGATCGACCATACTTGTGAAACGTGGGAAGTCGTTAAGGAAGCTACTTGCGCTGCTGAAGGTGAAGAAAAAGCATTTTGTTCTGTTTGTGAGGGTGAAGTGACACGAACAATCGAAAAAACTTCTCATACTGAAGGTGATTGGATTGTTTCTAAAGAAGCTACTGCTTTTGAGGAAGGTGTAAAAGAACTCTATTGTTCAGTCTGTGAAACAGTAATTAAGACAGAGTCTATACCGATGACTGAAGAATCCTTTGGATATTCAGAGGATAGTGAAGAAAAACTTATTGTTGGATTGCCTGAATGTGTAACTCCTGATATGTTGATCGCTCACTATGACAATATGGGACTTGATGTTACTGTAACAGATGCGGAAGGTGAAGCCGTAGAGTATGTCGGTACAGGTTGCAAAGTGTATTTTGGAGATGTTGAGTACACAGTTGTATTGAAGGGTGATACTACCGGCGATGGTATTATCGACATTTTTGATATGCTGAGTATGCTCGATTACATCAATGGCGAAGGAACACTTGAAGGTGTGTATAAAGAAGCCGGACTTGTTGTGAACGAGGAAGAAATAGACATCTTTGATACTTTGGCTGTGTTAGATCACGTAAACGGTGATGCCCCAATTAATCCATAGAGTTAGGAGGAGATAAAAATGAAAAGCAAAATAATATCATTACTGTTAGCTCTATGCTTAATTTCGTCAGTTTTGACAATGAATGTTGCTGCGGCTGAAACCTTTTCTTATAAGGTTTCGGCCACGACAACAATTCCAACAATCGGTAATGAATTCGAGGTCGTTATTTCGCTTACAAATTATGCGGAATTAGCATCTGAAATTCGTGGCTTGCAGATTGATGTGAAAAACATTGATTCCGACGTGTTTGAAGTTGTATCGCATAGTTCAATGCTAACTGATGCCACCGCAGCATCGAACAAAACTTCCTATTCAAGTTCAAGCGAATATGTCCGTTATGTCTATTTGAAATTGTCAGGAACTATGGATAAAAGCGTTACCGATGTTATGAAGTTTAGACTGAAGGTGAAAGATAGTCTGACCGAAGATGGAACGATTACTTTACCTATCACTCTCAAAATCGGAACAACATCGGAAAATATTACCCTGACAGATTCATTGACTATTAACTATACTTTAGTTCCAACAAATGTAGTGAACGTCGATGTATCTTGGGGAAGTATGGAATTTATCTATGATGACGGTGAATGGGATACGGAAAATCACAAGTGGATAAATGATGGTTGGAAACCTTCCTCTACTGATTGCAATTTAATATCTGTGAAAAATACTGGAAATACAGGTGTGAAAATGCAATTAGCTTATACAACAAAAGGTTCCGAGAACAATCTCAATGGTAAGTTTACCGATGCATCAGGAAATGAAATCAAGTCAACTGTACAGCTTGCCGCAGACGGTGAGGAACAAAAGTATTGGTTTAACCTTTACGGAACAACTGCACAGCGGTGGGATGACGAGTTCCTGACATTAGGTACAATAACGCTTACCCTTACAGAGTAATCGGAGGTGAGATGTTGAAGGCTGGATATAAACCAAAATACAAACATTCAAGGAATAACGATAAACGAAATATGATAATTGTTATTCTTCTCCTATTACTTTTAATCGTGACTGCTTTTATTTCTGTATGGGCATTGTTCTTTAGAGATACAACCCCGACACTTGCACCCGACTATGCTCCGCAACAGAAAGAAGAAAATGCGGAAACAATAGATGGTGTGGGTGATGGTGAAAAACTTCCGCAACAGCAAGGTGGCGGAGCTGTTAGCCTAACATATTCCAAGGATGTTGAGATTGACTTGTCTGAAAGCAAAGCAAAACTGTTATTTGCTAATCCAAGTAAATCCAATCAGGATATGTTGCTTCAAATTGTAATTCAAGATACAGTGATTCTTCAATCGGGATTGCTTTCTCCGGGGTATCAAGTAACAACATTAGATTTATTTGATAATGTTAAGCTTTCAAGCGGAACATATGAAGGTAAATTTGTTGTTTATTATTATCAGAAAGATACTGGCGAAAAGGCAATGTTGAATACCGAAATACCTTTAACCATTACGGTTAAGGACTAAATTTGTTTCTTTCTTTTAAGTAGTGGCAAGGCACTGTTTGAAAGATAGATATATAACTTCAAATTGAAAGGAAATACTACAATGAAAAAAATTCTTTGTGCGATTTTGGTGGTCGTAATGATGGCTACCGTTTCTACAACAGCTTTTGCAGCTACAATCGAAACCGCTACTGGTTCTGATTCTGCTGATGTTAAGGGTAAATATGTAAATGCTGTTCGTGAAGATGTTTACAGTGTTGATGTAACTTGGGGCGCTATGGAATTTGACTACTACGAGGGTGGTCAGAAGTGGAATACTGAATCCCATAAGTGGGAAGCTGATTCTGAAGATCCTGCTGGTTGGACTGTAAACAACAACAGCAACACAATTACTCTTGCTAATAACTCCAGCAAGGCAGTTGATGCTACTTTTGTTTTCACAGCAAAGGAAGGATATACAGCACTTGCAGGTTCATTTACTTACAACGATGCAGCTCTTACTTCTGCACTTGAGCTTGAGCTTCCTGCTGAAGATACCGCTGCAAAAGAGTATGTAGTTACATTTATGCCTAACGGCGAAATTCCTGAAGCTCATGGCACAACTGCATACGCTAAAATGGGTGCTATCACAGTAACACTTGGCTAACAGCAGTTCTGTCGGCTAACGGACACAGGTTACAGGCAACAAGGCTTTGCCTGTAACCAAACCGTGTAAGCCTGTTGCCTGTGATCGTGAAACCGTAAGTTCCGGCAGGCTGTTGCTCCTTGCGGCACAGCCTTGCTCGGACAACTTATAATTGTTGACTTACGCTTAATAACTATGTATTGAGCGTAATTGAGCAATTATAGAAAAAGGTGAAAGAATGAAGAATAACAAATTGATTATTCCTATTCTCTCTGCAGTTTGTATTATTTCACTTTGCTTTATGGTATTTGTACTGTGTAGAACAGCTCCGTCAAATACAAATGCGGAGTTCGTTCCCCCTGAATTTGATGTAAACGCAGTAAGCGGAATACCTGAAGTACCCGAAGAATACGGATGGTCTGAGATATATCAAGATGGAATGAATTTTAGAGTTGGGATTAACAAAAAAATAATAAATACCGACAATCAAGCCGATGTGTATTTATATAACAATGAGGACAATAGTGTTTGGTTGAAATTACGAATGCTTGATGAAGATGGTAAAATACTTGGAGAATCGGGATTGATAAAACCCGGTGAATATATTAAGACTATTACATTTACTACATCTGTATATGACGGACAAAAGGTTAAATTGAAAATAATGTCTTATCAGCCTGAAACCTATTATAGTGAAGGTTCGATTATACTTAATACAAACATCCAAAGCGAGGGTTAATTATGAAACGAGTAATAACATTCATATTAGTGATATTTTCATTACTATCTACTTCAATTATCTGTTTTGCTGCTGAAAGTGAAGAAGTGGTTGAATGTCCTGTGTATGCAAAATATCATTCTTCCAATATAGAGTTGGATACAACAATCATAGAAAATGGAAAAGGTACTTTGACAAATCAAGACGGATCTTCGTTTGTTTTGAATTTTGAAGATAAGTATAATGGATATGTGTTGGTTGTTCATCCTATAACTGAAAAGGATACTGATGCTTTTTTGTGGTTTAAGAGTTGTGTTCCAAATGATGTAAAGGACTTTTCTTCATACGATATTTATTTGTTAAACTCTAAAAATGAAAGAGTGGAGTTGCCGAATAACACATTGGTACAAATTTCTGTTTCAGCACGAAATGATTTTATATTAGGATTATCTTGTTCGGGTAAAACTTCTATAATTTCCACAACTTATGAAGATAGTAAGCTGCAGTTTAATTCGTCTGAAGAATCAAATTATTATTTGAGATGCAGAAAGAGTAATGATACGATTATTGATACCGATTCTCCCCAAACGGGAGACACATCGAATTTAGGATTTTGGCTTATGTGTTTGTTTGTGTCTGGTGTCGTGTCATTTATTTTGATTTTCAATACAAGAAGACATTATTTTATTGAAACAAAAGAATAAATCTTTATCCAGCATGTATGTTACGATAACTAAAACAGAAGATATCAACTAAATTACTTGCATTTTAGAAGTACGCCTGCAATATTGTAGGCGTACTTTTTAATTTATAAAGGAGGAGTTTAATCTGGGAGGAATAGAAATGTTCGCAAAAGCAATGTAGAAAAGTTGTTGAGCAAAACAGAATTCGGATAACAAGGCTGTGTGTGACCGAAGGAGTGCAGACATGGCGAAGGCAATCAACAGATTGCAGTCATCATCTACAACAGCCAACCGCCAGCGGTAGACGGCGTGAAATGTAATTTGTGACCTATACCGCACTGCTCCCGTACAGCACATAAGTACGGCAATGTTTACGGGATTTACGTTGTAATAACAAATCTCTACCGAACGCCAAGTTTAGGGGGGCGGCAGATTTATGATCTGCACTCGGTATGCGCAGCCGCTTGTCGGCACTCTGTTCTGCAGAGTCGCGCTGGGGCAGTCTTCTCTAATGGGAAGATGAGTCCATAGTCCTAACCAATGTTACAATTTCATATAGCTCTCTGCGATGAAATGGAATGACCTTCTTTTCGGAAGTAATTCTTAAATGATTTTCCTATCGGAATGATACCTTCATTTTTGATATGATAATGATTAACCTTTCGGAAATGATTATATGACCATCATTCGGTGCCGTTTCTATCAGGCGCAAGCAAGATAGAAACGGCACCGGAGACAGGGTCGGAGGTGCCGTGCGGCAAGGCATTCCGGGACTATAAGAAACGAAAACTGGAGAAACGGCAGGTAAAGTCGCTGAAACTGCCAATGGGTGAGCTATGCCTTGCCGCGTTATGATGCGCTCTTTCAAATGATAAATGACCTTCCCATCGAAATGATAAATGATACTATATTTCGGAATGATATTTTTATATGATTTCCTTTCGGAAGTCCTGCAGGATTTATAATAGATTTATATTTGCACGCCTGCGGCGTGTTCCGGCTGTTTGATGTTCAAAGTATAACTCTTTTGTATGACGCCTATTAAACATCAGACAGTCGGCTGAAAAAGTTCCCATTAAAGATTTATAACAGATTCATTTCCGTCTTTTCGATATGATTATGACCGTCGTTTCGGAATGACATCGAAAAAATGACCTTTCCTTTCAAAGACGGCGCAGGAGATTGAAGCTCCTGCGCCGCCGATTTTTTAACCTGTTGAAAAATATATAAAAATCATAGCGTTTTTACTTGCCAACGGCAATCTCCTGTTTCATACTCCCTCTGCCTTAATCGAAAAGGCGAAATTTATCACGAAGGAGTGATGCCAATGAGTGAAAACTCAAAACAGAATGACATTGTAATCGAAATCCTGGATGCGGCGTTCAACAAGGACTGGGATGATTATTCCCCGGAGGAATACAAGCACCAGTTAGCGGAAACACAAGCCGAGGTCAAAAAGCTAACCCCCGAAAAAGAAAAAACAAAAACGAACAGGCGTATGAATCTTCGTGTACAGGCTACCGGAATTTACAGAAGGGATCGGCACGGAAGCAAGGCAACCAGAAAAAGGTATTTTCAAGCCTTCTGCTATGCCTGCGATTATCTTGCCGATACCTGTAATCTGCAAAAGGTGTCAAACATTACACCCACGCACTTCCGCAGAGTGGTGGAGTATTGGAAGTCGTATAAAGCACCAAGCACCATTCAGACGGAAGTTTCCGGCTTCCGTAAATACTGCGAATACGCCGGTTGCAAACACAAGATGCCCGAAAACAAGGAATTGAAGCTTCCGAAGCGTAAACCCAAAAAGTATAACCGTGGATGGTTGCTCACCGAGTATCAGAAGGCTCGTGAACTTGCAGAATCTATGAATCGATTTGACGTGCGTGACGGTTTGGAGCTCGGATGGCACTTAGGACTTCGTATCATCGAAGCCTGTCAGCTCAAGTTGGGTGATGTGAAACAGGCGCTTGGTTGGGGCGGCCCTAACATTAAGGGCAAGGGCGGTCAGGTGCGTTTCGTAAAGATCGAGACCGAGGAACAGTTGGAATTGTTGAAGCGTCTGTATCGTGAAGCCAAGGCGAAGGGACTTACGGACGATGATTTCATCATCAGCAAGACGATTCGGTACGGTCCCCGCTTGGAAAAGAAGTCTATTGAAAACTGGATCTACAATCACCGTAAAGAATTTACCGATCCCGACCGTCAGAAGAAGGTCAATCTCGGTAAAAAGCCCCGTGTGAAAAACATTGTATTTCACGGACTTCGCCACAGCTACAATCAAAACCGTGAAAAGTGGTTGGCGGGCGATCCGAGAAAACTCCAGAAGCTCAGTCAAGGCTTGGGACACCGCCGCTTAGCGGTAAACAATATTTATAGAGAATAATACCGCACCAAGGGGCGTTGCCCCTTGTACATAGGTTTATTTATAAATTACGGAGGAATCGAATTAAGAATCAAAGAAAGGAGCGTGAGGCGACATCGCATTCTCAACCGATAAGCAACGCTGTATGACAGCTAAAAGCGAATCCGGTGATGAATCGACGATGAATAAGACCGAATATGTAGATGGAAATTCGATAATCCGGATCAACGAGCATTTTCCAAGCACGGGAAAGCAGTTAGCCGCTTGTATTGAAAGCGTTATTTGCTATGAGCACAAGCATAACAAAGATGAATAAGCCTGTAAATATTGAAAAACAACCCGTGTCATGGTACAATGCTTATGTAAGCAGTGTATTGTACACGGGTTGTTTCGCAGAAAGGAGTTAAACTTTGAAACAACTGATTTACAATACCGCACTTTATTTAAGACTCAGCCGTGATGACGAGCTTCAAGGAGAAAGCGGCAGCATCTCAACGCAAAGGCAAATGCTCACCCAATATTGCAGAGAACAGGGACTTCGTGTTTACGATGAATACGTGGATGACGGATTCTCGGGAACGAATTTTGAAAGACCGGGTTTTCAGCGGATGTTGGATGACATTGAGGATGGTAAGATAAACTGTGTGATCGTCAAAGATCTGTCACGACTCGGCCGAAACTACGTTATGACGGGACAGTACACGGACATCTATTTTCCGTCCCACAATGTTCGGTTTATTGCCATTGCAGACGGTGTTGACAGCAACAAGGGCGAAAGTGAAATTGCCCCGTTTCTCAACATCTTAAACGAGATGCACGCAAGGCAGACCTCGAAGAAGGTCAAGGCGGCACTGCACACCAAATTCGTGAACGGTGCGCATTACGGGGCGTATGCTCCCCTTGGGTATATCAAAGATCCCGAGCAGAAGGGGCATCTTCTTCCCGATACGGAATACAAGTGGATCGTGACGAAAATGTTTGAGCTTGCGGCACACGGTAACGGCGGAGCAAAGATTCGCGGCATATTGGAAGATGAAAAAGTCCCGACACCCGCTTGGATCAATTTCCAAAGGTACGGCACTTTCGGTCATATCTTCAAGGATCAACCCGAAAGCAAGCGTTATCAGTGGACTACGGCGCAGGTCAAAAAGATCCTTTCCGATGAAGTATATATCGGTCACAGCATTCATAACCGACAGACCCATATCTCTTTCAAGAACAAGAAGAAAATCCGCAAGCCGAAGGAGGTTTGGTTCAAGGTTGAGAACACTCACGAGCCGATTATTTCAAAGGAGCTTTGGGATCAGGCACAGGCACATATCAACAGCCGCAAAAGGCCGCAGAAGAACGGCGAAACACAGATCTTCGCAGGACTTCTCAAATGCGCTGACTGTGGCTGGGGACTTCGGTATCTTCGTACAAAACCCGCAGATTGCGTAAATGAGAAAAGAATCTTCACCTGCACTACCTACAGTGAATACGGCAAAGAGCACTGCACCATCCATTACATCAAGTATGATACACTCTATGCGGTTGTATTAAAACGCTTGCAGTATTGGATCGGACAGGCACAGATGAACGAGGATAAGCTTCTTGACAGGCTTCTGAAAAGCGGAGACCGTCAAAGACAAGCGGAAATTGCAAGGGCAAGAAAAGAACTTGCAAAAGCGGAAAAACGTCTGAGTGAGCTTGATGACCTCTTTGCAAAGCTGTATGAGAACAGAGCAAAGAATACTGTTTCGGAACGCAACTACGCCATGTTGTCGGGAAGATATCAGGATGAGCAGATTCAACTGGAACCCGATGTCAAAAAGCTGAAGGAGACTCTTAATCAGACGGTTGCGAGCAAGGAGAATGCCGAGCGTTGGATTTCCATTATCTGCAAATACACAAACCTTACGGAATTGACGGCACCCCTGCTCAACGAACTCATTGACAAAATTGTGGTACACGAAGCCACGAAAGACGAAAACGGAAAGAGAGTACAGGATATTGACATCTACTACCGTTTCGTCGGAATGATTGATTAAAAACACACCGATTTGCCCCCAAAACGGGCAAATCTTACATACCGTATCCTTAACTAAGGGAAACGGGCGAAGCCTACCCGGAACTGGATAAGCTAATGGAGCTGAGCAGTCTGTTCTCCTGCACACTGGATACTTTGCTGAAGGAAGATATCATGCCACGGGAAAATCATTTCTCTGCTGTATCCATCGTGACCGTTCCGGCGTTTACCATCGGTCGCTATGTGATCATCAGCCCCCAGCCGGAAAATGATGTGCAAATGTATCTGGACAACTGGGCAAAGCAAAACGGTCTGTACGAGCACACACCTAAGCCCCGACAAATTGGATGGGACTTCCCCTTCGTTTCCATGGAGCAACAGAACCGTTTTGGTTTGCGCGGCTATGTAGCAGGATGGATCATGCCGGAGGGATTTGAGCCGAAATGTCCGGGGGTTGAGATGTATTCACAGTCCTCAGCACGGTATGCAAAGATTACCGTCTATGATCCCTTCCAGGCGGCATTTGACCGCATCCCCAAGGGCTACAAAAAGATTCTGGAGTACCTTGGTGCCAACGGTTTTCAGGAGAATCATGGAACCGAATTTCTCGGATGTTTCGAGGAGGTCTACGAGAAAGACGGTCTTACCTGCATGGATATTTACATACACGCCGACTGCGTAGGCAAAGGTAATCTACATACAGATTTCAGCAGAGACATGAACACCTGAATATTGCAAA
>JAZQBQ010000035.1:0-5497 GCA_045545755.1 Congzhengia sp.
GATGCTGCTACCTGGGAGGAATTAGACGCTGCTGACGATATAGGAGAAAAGCTTTTTGGACTTTCCCGTGAGGCGTTTTTAAAAACTCTGTATGTAAAGAGCTTTGGTGCAGATAGCTTAAAGAGTGACGACGGCGAAATAATGTCACGCCTTTCAAACCTTGAAACAAGTGGAGCAGAGGACGTTTCATATTCTAAGATTATCAATTCAATGGAAAAGGAAGTCTTCTCTCTTAAAACCAAGACGGGCAGAGGCGGAAAAATCGCAGCACTGCAGGACAGAGAAATGTCCCTGCGGCAGGAGCTTTCCTTATCAAAAATGACGTATAGTGCACTTTTAGCTGATGAAGAAGCAGCAAAGAGCCTTAAAGCAGAAGCGGAAGAAAAGGAAAAAGAAGCAAGAGAGCTTGAGGGTAGATATGAGCTTGCAGTCTTACACGAAAAAATTATCGCACAGAAAAAAATAGAAGAATCAAAAACAATAATTGAAAACAGTTTAAAGAAAGAAGAAGAAAAATTACAAAATATAAAATTACAATTGGAAAAAATAAATTCTGATAATGCCCCGGTTATTTCTCCAGAGGAAATAAGCCATGCAAGAGCTTTGGAAACCAAAAGACTTTTAGCGGAAGAAAAAATGCTTGAGGTAAAAAGAGAAATTCCAGAAAAAGTACGTCCCATATTGGACGAAACAAGATTGATTCCCGGCTTTTTTGGTTTTGTTATCTTGCTCATTGGTTTTTTGCTAAAGTCCTACATTATGTACATATCGGGCGTGCTTGTTGCTGTTGTCGGAATATTGATTTGTTTACTTATAAACATCAAGAAAAGAAAAGCCGACGATAAAAAAAGAGAAGTGTATTATGAACTAAAGCATGACATTGACAAAATAAATGATGAGCTTAACAGTATTTTTGAACCCTATGGTGTTAAAACTTCTGATGAGCTTTCCACGCTTTTTATGAATACAAAGAGCGCAGAGGAAAAAGAAGCAGAAATGCTGCGCAGATACAACGAGTGTAAGGCAGAAATCGAAATGTTAGAAAAAAGCCTTCCTGAAAGTAGCGATACAGAAGAATTTTCACGGAAGATTGTGGAATATTCCGGCGAGAACTCAGAAGAGATATATGCAAAAATTAATCAGCTAAAAACCCAAAGCAGACAACTGATCCAACAGGCGGCAGAAACAGAACTGCGAATTGCAAAAGAAACAGCTGAAATAAGAAGGGAAGCGGATATTTCCTCTGAGCTTGCAGAGGTGGGTGAGGAGATAGCGGCAGCGGAAAAAAGATACACATCATTAACTACCGCAGCACGCTGGCTCAATATGGCACATAATGAGATAAAGAATAATTTTGCCCCCAGATTAAACGAAAAAACCTCGGAATATTTATCCGTACTCACGCAGGACAAGTATAAAGACGTGCGTGCAGACGACAGCTTCGCACTAAATCTTAAATCAACAAGCGGCGAAATAGTGGAAGCGGGATTTATGAGCAGAGGTACCTATGACATTTTATACATTGCGTTGAGATTTGCGGCAATGAACGTAATAACAGACGGCAAAATCCCACCTGTTATCTTAGACGATGCCTTCTCTCAGTTAGACGATACCAGACTATATAAGGCGGTAGAACTGATAAATAATTCCCCTGAATTTTCACAGGTAATACTTTTTACCTGTCACGAAAATTACAAAGAACTCTTAGGGGGAAAAAATATAAATATACTTTCCCTGTAAAACGCTTGCAATAGACGGCTTTTTGTGGTATAATTTACAGATAATTGTGAAAAACAAAGGAGAAATCAAAAAATGCAGAACGTATTTGACATTTTAAAAGAGCGAGGACTAATCGCCCAGACAACACACGAAGACGAAATAAGAGAGCTTCTCGGTAAAGAGAAGATTACTTTTTATATAGGCTTTGACCCTACAGCAGACAGCTTACACGTAGGTCATTTCTTACAGATGGTAGTAATGCGCCATATGCAGAACGCAGGTCACAGACCTATTGCCTTGGTTGGCGGCGGCACAGCTATGGTAGGCGACCCCTCGGGCAGAACAGATATGCGCCAGATGATGACAGTTGAAACAATCAACCACAACAGCGAATGCTTCAAAAAGCAGCTTTCCTGCATTGTCGACTTTTCTGAAGATAAGGCGATTATGGTAAATAACGCTGATTGGTTGAGAGATTTAAACTACATTGAGTTTTTGCGTGAAATCGGTTCCTGCTTCTCAGTTAATGAAATGCTCCGAGCAAAATGCTTCCAGACAAGACTTGAAAAAGGTCTTTCATTCTTAGAATTTAACTATATGCTTATGCAGAGCTATGACTTCTTGGAATTAAACAGAAGATACGGCTGCGTAATGGAGCTGGGCGGCGACGACCAGTGGAGTAACATCTTAGGCGGTATCGATCTTTGCCGCAGAAAGGCAAATAAGCAGGTTTACGGTATGACCTTTACACTTCTTACCACATCAGATGGCAAGAAGATGGGTAAAACCGCAAAAGGCGCTCTGTGGCTTGACCCCGAAAAAGTTTCTCCTTATGAATTTTATCAGTACTGGAGAAATGTTGACGACGCTGACGTTGTTCGTTTGATTAAGATGATTACATTTGTTCCCATGGAAGAAATTTACGAAATGGAAAAATGGGAAGGCGCTGACCTTAATCGCGCTAAGGTTCGTTTAGCTTACGAGGTAACAAAGCTTGTTCATGGCGAAGAAGAAGCAAATAAGGCAAAAACAATGGCAGAAGGCATCTTCGGTGGCGGTGCAGGTGGTGAAATGCCCACAACAGAAATCGCAGAAACAGATTTAGCTGATGAAACACAGCTTTTAGACTTAATGGTAACAGCTAAGCTTATCCCGTCAAAAGGCGAGGGCAGACGCTTAATCCAGCAGGGCGGCGTATCTATTGACGATGTAAAAATCACAGAGCCCAACTACGCAGTAGCAAAAGATGCGCTGTTAGGCGGCATCGTAGTTAAAAAGGGCAAGAAGGTATTCCATAAAATCATTGCAAAATAATTGAAAGAAGGTAATACAAATGAAATTAGATACAAAATGTATTCACGCGGGCTACACACCTAAAAACGGCGAGCCCAGACAGATTCCCATATATCAGAGCACAACATTCAAATACGACACAAGTGAAGAAATGGGCAAGCTCTTTGACTTAGAGGCTTCAGGCTATTTCTACACAAGATTGCAAAACCCCACAAATGATTACGTGGCAGCGCGTATTGCGGAGCTTGAGGGCGGCACGGCAGCTATGCTCACGTCTTCAGGTCAGGCAGCAAACTTCTATGCAATTTTCAACATTGCTTCCTGCGGCGACCACGTTGTGGCATCATCTGCAATCTATGGCGGCACGTACAATCTCTTCTCAGTTACAATGAAGAGAATGGGTATTGAGTTTACATTTGTTTCTCCCGATGCAACAGAGGAAGAACTCCAGGCAGCAATAAAGCCTAACACAAAGGCAGTATTCGGCGAAACAATTGCAAACCCTGCTTTAAATGTTTTGGATATTGAAAAGTTTGCACGCGTTGCTCACAAAAATGGTGTTCCGTTGATTATTGACAACACATTCCCCACACCTATTAACTGCAGACCTATCGAGTGGGGTGCAGACATCGTTACACATTCTACAACAAAATATATCGATGGGCACGCATCATCAGTGGGCGGTTGTATAGTAGATTCGGGCAAATTTGACTGGACAAAATATCCCGACAAGTTCCCTGGTTTATGCACACCTGACGACAGCTACCACGGCGTAACATATACAGAGCGCTTTGGATTAGAAGGGGCATTTATCACAAAAGCAACAGCACAGTTAATGCGTGACTTTGGCTCAATTCAGGCTCCTCAGCACGCATATTATATAAACTTAGGTTTAGAGAGCTTGTCACTACGTATGAAGCGTCATTGCGAAAACGCTCAGAAGGTAGCAGAATATTTAAGCAAGCACGAAAACATTTCTTGGGTTAGCTATTGCGGACTTCCCGGTGACAAATACTACGAGCTTGCACAAAAATATATGCCCAACGGCGGCTGCGGCGTAGTAAGCTTTGGTGTCAAGGGCGGAAGAGCTGCTGCAGAAGCCTTTATGAAGAAATTAAAATTGGCTTCTATCGAAACACATGTTGCTGATTCTAAAACATGTTGTCTGCACCCTGCAAATGCAACACACCGCCAGATGAACGATGCAGAGCTTGAGGCTTGCGGTATTACACCTGATTTGGTAAGATTTTCTTGCGGCTTAGAAGATGCAGAAGACATTATTGCAGACTTAGAGCAGGCACTCAAAAATTAATGGTAGGGAGGCGAGCTTGTGCCTATTAAAATACCAAATGAATTACCGGCAGTTAAGGTTTTAAACAGCGAAAATATATTCGTTATGACGGAAAAGAGAGCTATCACACAGGACATCCGTCCCTTAAAGCTTTTAATCTTAAACCTTATGCCCTTAAAAATAGATACAGAAACACAGTTGTCAAGAATGCTGGGAAACACTCCTTTGCAGATAGAGATTGAACTGCTAAAGACAAGCACATATGAATCAAAAAACACATCAGCAGAACACCTTTTGTCATTTTATAAGACCTTTGATGAGGTAAGGGACCGCAAGTTTGACGGACTTATCATCACAGGTGCTCCTGTTGAGCAGATGGAGTTTGAAGAGGTAGAGTACTGGGATGAGCTTTGCCAGATAATGGAATGGTCCAAGAAAAACGTCACAAGCACCTTCCATATTTGCTGGGGTGCTCAGGCAGGGCTTTATTACCACTATGGTATAAAGAAATATCCCCTGGAGAAAAAGCTCTTTGGCGTTTATCCTCATACAGTTGAATATAAAAAATCCATTTTAATGCGTGGCTTTGACGACACTTTCTTTGTGCCTCATTCAAGACACACAACAGTAAAGCGTGAGGATATTGAAAAAGTTCCTGAACTAAAGATTCTTTCCACATCGCCTCAGGCGGGAGTTTATGCGGTTTCCAGTAAAAACGGCAGACAGATTTTTATAACAGGTCACTCAGAGTATGACCCTGGGACTTTGAGAAAAGAGTATTTAAGGGATAAAAATTTAGGGCTTCCCATAGAAATGCCTGAAAATTATTTCCCTGACAATGACGACACGAAAGAACCGGTTTCAACATGGAGGGCGCACGCAAATCTACTTTATACAAACTGGCTCAATTATTTTGTGTATCAAACGACTCCGTATGACATTAATGATATTAAATAAAAAAAGAGGCATCCGCCTCTTTTTTACATTTTTTGCAAATAAACTATTGACAAGGGCACTTTAGTAGAGTATAATGGTAAAGTAAATAAATATTGAGTTAAGTGAAGGTTGCAGGAAATAAGACGAAAGTCTTTCCGAAGGAGTAACGCTCTCAGGTACAAAGGACTGCAAACGGATAACATTCTGGAGAAGCCTACTTGGATGTAGGTGCCGAAGGTGCAAAACGTGACACGATGT
>JAZQBQ010000036.1:0-4745 GCA_045545755.1 Congzhengia sp.
ATGTCCTCGGCAACACGCAAATAAGTGTAGACCTTAACCTCATCGCCTGTCTTTAGCTTAGAAAGTGATGCAGGTGTCATAAAGATTTTAGTGCCAAACGCACCTGTGTCTAAAATTACTGCATTTTCTTCAATATATTCAACTGTGCCTTTTACAAAAGCTATCATTAAATTCCCTCCTCGTGAACACGGCTGTGGTACTGTGCCGAATATCCGTGGCACATTGCAATGGCTAAAGCATCTGCCACGTCGTCAGGCTTGGGCACTGCAGCAAGCCCTAATAAAGATGTTACCATTCTTTGCACCTGTCCCTTTTGCGCTCTGCCGTACCCTGCAACAGCCTGCTTAATCTGAAGCGGCGTGTACTCAAACACAGGAATGTTTAAAACTGTTGCTGCCAATATACATACCCCTCTGCCGTGGGCAACGGAGATTGCCGTTTTGACATTTGTGTTAAAGAAAAGCTCCTCTATTGAAAACGCATCGGGCTTGTGCTTTTCAATCAGCGTTCCAACACTTTCATAAATGTCACGCAGTCTGTCAGTGAGCTTTTGCCCTGCAGGGGTGGTAATTGCGCCGTATTCTATTGGTGTAAATTTATGCCCGTCATAGTGGATTACGCCGTAGCCTACAATCGCTATTCCGGGGTCAATTCCAAGAATAATCATAAAATACTCCGATTTTTCAAAAAAATGTTGAGATTTGCAAATTTATACTGTATAATTGTATCATAAATTAAATTAAAATGCAAGAAAGATAAGGTGGATACATATGAAACTTTGGGGCGGAAGATTTTCCAAAGCCACAGACGCTTTGGTTGATGATTTTAACTCATCTATAAGATTTGACGCAAGAATGTATAAACAGGACATTACAGGTAGCATAGCACACGCCGAGATGCTCGGCAGACAGGGCATTATTCCAAAAGAAGATGCTGATTTAATAGTAAAAACTTTAGCAGAAATTTTAGAAGACATCGAGGCGGGTAAGGTTGAATTTTTAATCGACGCTGAAGATATCCATATGAATATTGAAACAATTTTAACTGAGAGAATTAGCGATGCAGGTAAAAAGCTCCACACAGGCAGAAGCAGAAACGACCAAGTGGCGCTGGACCTTCGTATGTATCTGCGTGATGAGGTTGATGAAATCAGCCAAATGCTTAAAAACACAATGAAAACTGTGTTAGACATTGCAGAAAAAAACGTAGACACAGTTATGCCGGGTTACACCCATCTGCAAAAGGCCCAACCCGTAACTGCAGCACATCATTTTATGGCATATTTCCAGATGTTTAGCCGTGATTTGGAAAGGCTTTCTGATTGTCGCAAACGCATAAACATTATGCCCTTGGGTTCTGGCGCACTCGCTGGCACAACGTATCCCTTAGACCGTGAATTTGTAGCAGAAAAGCTTGGCTTTGCAGGGGTAACACGCAACTCAATGGACGGTGTATCCGACCGTGATTTTGCTATAGAACTGGCATCTGTACTCTCAATGCTTATGATGCATCTGTCAAGATTTTGTGAAGAATTGGTGCTTTGGTCAAGCCATGAATTTTCATTTGTTGAAATGGACGATTCATACTCCACAGGCTCATCAATTATGCCCCAGAAGAAAAATCCCGATGTGGCAGAATTAATCCGAGGAAAATCGGGCAGAGTATATGGTAGCTTAACTACACTTTTAACTATGATGAAGGGATTACCTTTAGCATATAACAAGGATATGCAGGAGGACAAGGAGGCTATATTTGACGCAGTAGATACAGTAAAGCTCTGTTTACCTGTGTTTACAAATATGATTGCCACAATGAAAATCCGCGAAGAAAAAATGGCTCAAGGTGCTGCCGGCGGCTTTACAAATGCCACCGACCTTGCTGATTATTTAGTAAAGAAGGGCGTTCCTTTCCGTTCATCACACGCAATCGTAGGTAGAATGGTGGCTCGTGCAGTGGAAAAAAGCTGTGATTTGGATGAGTTCACATTAGAAGAAATGAAAGAGTTTTCGGAGCTTATCGACACAGATATTTATGAAGCAATCGCTATCAAGACCTGCGTTGACGACAGAAATGTTATCGGCGGACCTGCACGAAGTCAGGTGCTTACAGAGATAAAAAATGGACATAAAATTATAGATTAAACTCCAGTATTTCAGCGCTTTTCCCCAAGAAAAATTTACCAAAAATGGTTGACTTTAAAATTGGAATGTGGTATACTAACCGCATACCGCAAGGTATATAAGATTTTATTTTTTGGGAGGAGCATGTTAAATGCAGAAGGGCACAGTTAAATGGTTTAACGCTCAGAAGGGTTTTGGTTTCATCGCAGCTGAAGATGGTACAGACGTATTCGTTCATTTCTCAGCTATCGCTATGGATGGATTCAAAACACTCGACGAAGGTATGGAAGTACAGTTCGAAGTTGTTGAAGGTGCAAAAGGTCCCCAGGCAGCAAATGTAACAAGAGTGTAATCTTCAAATTTTGAGCTTCATATATATCAACTCTTTATATGATAACTTAAATTACAAGGCTACGGCATACCAAAAAGCCCCATGACCGCACGGTTTATGGGGCTTTTGTTCGAAGGAAGGGTAAAAATGAGTAAAATAATTCGTGCAATAGATTCACAAGGCTTGGTAAGAGTTTCTTTTATAAACAGCCGCGATATGGTAGAAGAGGCAAGACGTATTCACAAAACATCCCCCGTTGCAACAGCAGCTTTGGGCAGAACACTCACTATGACTGCTTTAATCGGTAGCGGTATGAAGGAGAAAGAGGATACTGTGTCTGTATTTATAAAGGGTGACGGACCATTAGGACAGATTGTCACAACTGCAAACGGCGACGGTGCGGTAAAAGGCTATGTGGCAAACCCTGCTGTTCATTTGCCCTTAAAACCAAATGGCAAATTAGACGTAGGTGGTGCTGTAGGCAAAGGCTCGCTCTCTATTACTATGGATTTAGGCTTAAAAGAGCCCTACTGTGGTCAGGTGCCCCTTGTTACAGGTGAGATTGCCGAGGACTTTACCTATTATTATGCAAAATCTCAGCAGATTCCTACGGCGATTTCATTGGGTGTTTTGGTTGATACCGATTACACTGTAAAGCAGGCAGGCGGTCTTTTTGTTCAGCTTATGCCAGGCTGTGATGATGAAACTGCTGCAATAATTGAAAAAAATGTAACAGAATTGCCTTCTGTGACTACTATGTTAGAGGAGGGTATGAGCGAGGATTTAATTGTTACATCTGTTTTTGCCGGGCTGTTCTTTAAGTATTTAGACGAAGACGAATATAATTATAAGTGTGACTGCTCAAGGGGTAAAATCGAAAAAGCGCTGATTTCTTTGGGCGAAAAAGAATTGAGAGCTATGATAGAGGAAGACCATAAGGCTGAGGTTACCTGCAGATTTTGTCCGCAAGTTTATAAATTTACAGAATTTGAGCTTATAGAATTGCTGAATAAGGCTAAAATAAAGTAAGAAGAAAAATTTTAAAAAAAATTAAAAGTTTTTCTTGACAATTGCTAAGGATTCGTATATAATAGTCTCTGTCGCTGGAATGGCGAAGGCAAGTATGAATGGGCGCATAGCTCAGCTGGGAGAGCATCTGCCTTACAAGCAGAGGGTCACAGGTTCGAGCCCTGTTGTGCCCACCATTCATGCGGCTCGGTAGTTCAGTTGGTTAGAATGCCAGCCTGTCACGCTGGAGGTCGTGGGTTCGAGCCCCATCCGAGTCGCCAAATTTGCCTCTGTAGCTCAGTCGGTAGAGCAGGGGACTGAAAATCCCCGTGTCGGTGGTTCGATTCCGCCCGGAGGCACCATTGACACAAAAGAAAAAATGCGGGAGTGGCTCAGTGGTAGAGCGTCACCTTGCCAAGGTGAACGTCGCGAGTTCGAATCTCGTCTTCCGCTCCATAAAAACAGAATCTTGCCAATCGGCAAGATTTTGTTTTAAAAACTTGATATGGCGCCATAGCCAAGTGGTAAGGCAGAGGTCTGCAACACCTTCATCCCCAGTTCAAATCTGGGTGGCGCCTCCATGTCGGAACAAGTTATACTTGTTCCGCTTTTTTTTACAAAAAATCAGTCGCTTGCTTCACTGTTCCTCCTTTTTTTGTAAACAGGTACGCTCGGCGTACCTGTTCGTTTGTAAACGCACTCACGACGGTTTGCTGTCGCACCACCTTTTTACGAGTGCGCCTTCGGCACAATCTACATCTAAATTTCCTAAATCTGTTTTATTTCTTGATAAGGAAGAGAAAACATGCTATAATATTTGCGAGGTGTTTTATATGACAGAGGAATTAATCAAAAGAATAAATGAACTCTCAAAAAAATCAAAGACAGTAGGTCTTACAGATGATGAAAAAGCCGAGCAAGAAAAGCTTCGCAGGAAATACATCGAAACCTTTCGTCAGGGAGTTAAGAATACATTAAATAATGTTTATGTGGTTGATGAAAATGGTAATGAAAAGAAGCTTGAAAGAAAAAAGTCAGGTGGCAATTATGGAGCCTAAGTATTATGTATTTATACTAATTGAGGGCAAAATTGTTTTTTAGTTATTTTGCACAAAAATGACTTTCGGTAAAAGAAGCTAAAATATGGACAAGTTTACTTTGGGTTTCATAGAAAAATTGCATAAAAAATGCGCCAAAATTCAAAAAGTGTTTGATTTTACGGCGAAGAAACGCTGAAATTGTCGAACGTTTTCGGCATTTTGTTAAAAGTATAGCAATGTTTTACC
>JAZQBQ010000037.1:0-4579 GCA_045545755.1 Congzhengia sp.
GGTAGAGCAGGGGACTGAAAATCCCCGTGTCGATGGTTCGATTCCGTCCGGAGGCACCAATATTTGCGGATGTAGCTCATCTGGTAGAGCGCCACCTTGCCAAGGTGGAGGTAGCGGGTTCGAGCCCCGTCATCCGCTCCAAGCTAAGCACTTAAATGAATATTTAAGTGCTTTTATATTAGGCGACATAGCCAAGTGGTAAGGCACGAGTCTGCAAAACTCTGATTCCCCAGTTCAAATCTGGGTGTCGCCTCCAAAAAATCCCGTTCTCCTAAGAGGGCGGGATTTTACTTTTTACTTCTTACCTTTTCACTCATACCTCAAAAATGTCCTTAGGGCTTTTTTCTTTTTATTTTTACCACTTGCAATTTATTGTGATATATGTTAAAGTATCTCTTGCACAAGTAAATTCGGAGGCTTAGCTCAGCTGGTTAGAGTATCTGCTTGACGTGCAGAGGGTCATTGGTTCGATTCCAATAGTCTCCACCAAAAAAGAAGTAACTTTTGTCTACCAAAAGTTACTTCTTTTTTTATCCAAGCCGCAGGTTTGGCATATCATCACCGCATGAAGTGCGGTGCATATCATCAAGGGCGGCGAGCCGCCCTTGTATCTCATCACGCTTTAGCGTGTATTTATCTGCGGCTTGATGAGATGCACCACTCAAGCCTGTATCTAAAGAAGAAACGGCTGAGATGGACCGCCGAGAAAAACTCGAAGAGCAACAGTTGTACTATAAAAACCAGGCTAAAAAGAACAAGCGCATTGCTGATAATAGCCTTGATAAAGACAATCAGCGAATATTTCAGTATCGCGCCGATGAAAATGCTAGAAAAGCTGATGAAATCGGCGAAAAACTCACGAAATCTATTGCAAAATCTGATAGTAGTGGTATAATAAGAGTGAATATAGGGAAACACTCAATATCTAAGAACATAAACAGTATTGATTCTCCTATTGAACAAAGAAACACAGGTAAAGGTAATCCGAATGCGATTTTAACTTTTGGAGTCGAATTAAATAATAGACAAAAGAAACTATTAGCTCAGTTACCTGAGTTTGATAGCAAATTTATTGTTACAAAGAAATCTGTAAATATGGCTGATTTATCAGCTCTTACAGCAGTGACAGGACATGAGTTTGCAATGTTTACAAAGGGTAACAAACGATTAATTATCAGAGGAAATAAAACTAGCGTAAATGTTGACCTGATAATGGCTCAACAACTTTCTGATAATGGATATAAGTGGAGCGGGCACACTCATCCAGGTGTTAACATAAACACACTAGTACCATCATCAGGCGATAAAGCTGTATTGAAGTGCTTTAGTCAAGAATATGGCGTTATTTATGACTCTAAAGGTAATTTTAGAATATTTGAAAAGGAGTGATTTTATGTGTAAACTTTTCGATGAATGGGCAATTGAAATCAAAAAATATTGCAAAGATAATGGTTTCGATTTTGAAAAGGCCCAAAAATTATCAAAGAGCTGGAGTAAGAATGATTTAGTTCTACAGCATTATGATGAAACAAAAAAACTAAATGGTTTACTTGATGAAACTCCGATGCCGATTGTGCTCATAATTAAAAAGGAAGATAACGGTTTAGTGTTTACACAGACTGAGCATACTGAAAGATATTTGCATAAAGCATCTTAAAATCGCTCCCGATTTGTTAATTGAGGGCGGTTTTCTTATACCCAATTCACAAAAATAATACAAATTTGTTAATTGAGCACTTTGACAATAAGTCAGGGTGCTATTTTTATACCCATTTTTAAGGGGGTGAGGGAATGAAAGTAAAAGTAATCAAAAACTTCAACGATAAGACAGCAGATTTAGTCACTCGTGTCGCTGATAAGGATATATTTGATGTCAGCTCTGAGCGATTTATTTGTATAAATTTTTAGCCTTCGTCAATAATACTGACGGAGGCGTTTTTTATGAAAAAATACAACCGTAAATCTTCAAAAAAATCAACCGAGCGTGTTGGTTTCTATATTGCGTTATCTATATGCCTTGTTGCTATCGGTCTTGCTGTATGGTCAACATATTCAAGTGTTAGCGAGTACCTTAGCAAGAACGAAACCGAGTATTATTCATCATTAACTTCTGAGACCACTGCTATGGTAGCACAGGATGTCACAGGCGTAACACAAGGGCCGTCTACATCAGAAGAGACTCAGAGCTTAGAAACAGAAGATAACGATATAACCTTGTATGAGACATCTACCTTGCCTCGCACAGAAGATGTTGACGCCCAGAGCGAGCTCGATTCATTGCAGGCTGTTTTAAAGGTAACGGACAGCCTTATTTACCCTGTCGATAGCGAGAGCGTCCTGCGTGAGTATAGCGAGACCGCAGTTTACAGCGCTACTATGAAAGACTACCGCCCACATACAGGCACCGATTTTGTAGCCAACGAGGGCGACAGCGTTTATTCTATGTGTGACGGCGTTGTTTCAAGCATTTCCTTTGACGAGCATTATGGAGTTATTATCGAAGTAACAAACGGCGAGTACTCTATTTTTTATTGTGGAGTAGATAGTGATACAAACGTAAGAATGAAAGACCAGGTATCTCAGGGCGATGTGCTCGGTACAGTCTCTTTGATTCCGTGTGAGTGCGAGGACCCTGTTCACTTGCACGTAGAGATAAAGGTGGGGCAGACATATATTGACCCGTTAACTGTCATAAGCAACGATATGTAAGCATATATATAGGTATCTTGCCCTCGTTTCGTTTTTAGGGGCAACAAAAAAAGACAGGCGCCAAAATCTATACTTGGTGCCTGCCTTTTTATATGTAATGTTTTAACCTTGCTTAATGTTGATGTATGATATAATCAGATCAACTATCTGATCTTCGCTTAGTTTTGAGCTGTCAATACACAGGTCGTAGTTTTGCGAAGCGCCCCATTTCTGACCGGTATAAAAGCTGTAGTAGTTAGCTCTTGTTTTATCAGTTTTATTGATTATTGTCTCTGCACGATTTTCATCAATATTATGAATTTCCACAGCACGCTTTTTTCTGTACTCAATGTCAGCGTGAATATATACGCTGATGCAGTTAGGGTTGTCTTTTAGTACATAGTCACCGCATCTTCCGACAATAACACACGGACCCTTTGCGGCGAGGTCTTTGATAATCTGGTGCTGTAGCATATATAGCTTGTCATTGATAGGCAAATCACCCATAGCAAATGCACTGTTGCCAAAGCTGTACAGTCCCATTGATAATGAGTACAACAGGCTGTTAGCTGCAGTTTCATCTACATTATCAAATATCTCTTTGTTGATACCGCTTTCTTTAGCGGCAATAGAAATCAACTCTTTGTCATAAAAGTCAATGTTAAGTTTCTGAGCAAGTTTTTCGCCGACATATCGGCCACCCGAGCCAAACTGTCTTGCAATGGTAATTATGCATTTATTATTCATAGTGCAACCCCCATATACTGTATACTATATATAATAATAACACAAAATAACCTAAATACCACTACAAATTTGTAATAAATATATTCGATTTCTGAAAAAACCTTGACATTTTCTCTATTACATATATAATAGGGACTTGTGTTTTAAATTGAATGTATATTTTTCGCAAAATGGGTAATAATCCACGATGTAAGCCAATATTCAGCAACAGCTTTTTTATTGTCAAAAATACTTTCAAAAAAATCTGAAAAAATTTGAAAAAAACACTTGACAATTAGGGGTTGTTCGAATATAATAAGTCTTACGCTGCGAAATGAATTAATTACATTTATGTAATCATTCTTTTGAAGCAAAAAGGACCTTGAAAATTAAACAACGAAAAGTAAGTGAGAACCCGTAATTACTTTGAGTAAAAAACTCAAGAAATTACAAGTGAGACAACACTAAAAAACACAGTAAGCAATCGAAGAGATTGCGGACAACACGCAAGTGTTTAATTTTGAGCAGCAAAAGCTCTAAGAGATAGATTTTAAGACTTAGGTCTTGAGATACAATTTTTTAGAGAGTTTGATCCTGGCTCAGGACGAACGCTGGCGGCGTGCTTAACACATGCAAGTCGAACGGAGATAAACGCTGAATTGAAAGTAGCTTGCTACAGGATTTTCTTGTTTATCTTAGTGGCGGACGGGTGAGTAACGCGTGAGTAACCTGCCCTCGAGTGGGGAATAACGTTCTGAAAAGAACGCTAATACCGCATAATGTACAGATGCCGCATGACAACTGTACCAAAGATTTATCGCTCAAGGATGGACTCGCGTCCGATTAGCTAGTTGGTGGGGTAACGGCCTACCAAGGCGACGATCGGTAGCCGGACTGAGAGGTTGAACGGCCACATTGGGACTGAGACACGGCCCAGACTCCTACGGGAGGCAGCAGTGGGGGATATTGCGCAATGGGGGAAACCCTGACGCAGCAACGCCGCGTGAAGGAAGACGGTTTTCGGATTGTAAACTTCTTTTATAAGGGACGAAATTGACGGTACCTTATGAATAAGCTCCGGCTAACTACGTGCCAGCAGCCGCGGTAATACGTAGGGAGCAAGCGTTGTCCGGATTTACTGGGTGTAAAGGGTGCGTAGGCGGCT
>JAZQBQ010000038.1:0-4242 GCA_045545755.1 Congzhengia sp.
GCCCTTATTAGGACCGATTTTGAGTTCTCTGAACTCGTCCTTTTTGTAGTCAGGATGGAAAGCTGCAAGAAGGTCTTCCTTCTGCTTTGCAGTCATACGTTCAGGCTCCAATGCGATATTTTTTTCTCTTGCAGCTTCTACTGCTGCAATTGATTTCTGAAATTTTTCTGAATACATTTGCTTTCCTCCTTACTTCTCAATATCTCTGTTGTTGTAGAGTTCTTTTAATTCGTCAATGGGTTTTTCCATTAACGCTTCAATTAACTCTTTAAAGTCACCATTGTTGATTTCTTTTACTCTGTCTTCCAAATGTCCGCAGCCGGGAGCTAAGTATTTGCCGTTAATTCTCCTTGCAAGCATTGCAACTTGAGGATGTGAAATTCCTGCGGGACATCTTGATGAGCAAACACCACACATTACGCAGTCAAATGACTCTTCTGCGCACTTTTCAAAATCACCACGCTGAGCGTATGCAATGTACTGCATTACGTTTAAGTCCTGTGTACAGCTCTTTGTACAAGCATTACAGCCTATGCATGCGTAAATTTCAGGATAAAGCTGCATCATAACTGATTCTGTTACAGGTACTTTTTCAATGTCATAAATCTCTTTAACAAGGGGGAAGAAAGGAAGTGTGGCAATGTACATATTGTCCTCTACCTTTGTCTGGCAAGCAAGACAAGCTTTTAATTCTTTATCGCCCTTGATGCGGTAAATCGTAGCACACGCACCACAGAAGCCGTTACGGCAACCGCAGCCACGAACTAACTGGTAGCCAGCATATTCCATAGCTGTCATAATTGTTAAATTCTCCGGCACTTCGTACTTTTTGCCGAAAAGAAATATATTTACCATTTTTTCCATATTATCTCTCCTTTAATACTCATCCGGAAGCTCGTCAAGTTCATCGCAGCGGAATACCGGACCGTCTTTGCAAACGTATTTAGAGCCAACATTACATCTGCCGCATTTGCCGACTCCACACTTCATTCGCAGTTCAAGTGTTGTATAAATCTGAGTTTTATCAAATCCGAGAGCGCACAATCCCTCAAGTGTAAACTTAATCATAATCGGAGGTCCGCACAAAACTGCTGTTTTGTTTGTGTCAAAGCCAAGCTCCTTTACGAAATTCGGAACAAAGCCAACGTGACCATCCCAGCCCTCCTGGGGATTGTCAATGGTAAGATGCACTTTTACACCTGCATCGTTTGACCATTCATCAATAATTTCTTTGTAATCCAAAAGGTCATCCTTGCTTCTTGAACCGTAAACAATATCAATATCGCCATAACGGTCACGATAGTGTCTGCAGTAGTTGATTACGGAACGAAGAGGAGCAAGACCAACACCACCTGCAATAAAGAGCAGGTTCTTTCCTGCAAACACATCATCTACAGGGAAAGGATTGCCGTAAGGTCCTCTGATTGTAATCTGCTGACCAGGTTCTGCCTGATGGAGCCATTCTGTTACACAACCGCACTTTTTAATGGAAAATTCCATATATTCTGTGTTTGTAGGAGAAGATGTGATAGAAAACATTGCCTCGCCTACACCGGGAACTGAAAGCATCGCACACTGTCCGGGACGGTGGTCAAAGGCTTTTTTGCCGTCAGGTGTAACTACTCTGAAAGTTTTGATATCAGGTGTATCAATACGGACATCGGTAATAACACCGATTTTGGGAATTAAGGTTTCTTCCATATTATTCACTTACTTTCCCTCCGATCTTTTTCATTACTTTTACTATATTCATAGAGATGGGACATTTTGATAAACATCTTCCGCAACCTACACAGCTAAACAATCCGTCGTTGTTTTCAGGATAGTATACAAGCTTGTGCATAAAGCGCTGACGGAAACGTTCTTTCTGTGAAATACGGTTATTTCCGTGAGCCATCTTAGTAAAATCAGAATACATACATGAATCCCAGCATCTGTAACGGATTACACCGTTGCCTGTGTTGAAATCCTTGATGTCATAACACTGACACGTTGGGCAAACGAATGTACATGTACCACAACCAAGACAAGTTGCAGATAGTTCATCCCATTCAGGAGCGTTGAAAAATTCGTCTGTTTTACCGCCGCCGAAAGCGTCAGTATTTAAGTCCTTTAAAGGAAGCTTATCCATGATTTTTGCGATTTTTTCTTTCTGTTCATTAACAGCCGCTTCATCGCAATCCTCTGTTAAGCTTTCAATCTTTTTCATAAAAGCTTCACCTTTTTCGGTGTTTGCTCTAAAGTATACACTGTCCTCTGTTTTCCACGCTGTAACATCGCCTGCAGGATTAGCTGCGTCTATATCAAAAGTCTGACAGAAGCAGGTTTCAGAAGGCTTAGAACAAGCAACTGAAACGATTACTCCGTGCTCGCGGCGTGAAGCGTAAAAGCTGTCAACAGGAGCACTTAAAAATACTCTATCTAAAATATCAAAGCTCTTTACATCACAAGCACGAACACCAAAGATAACAAAGTCTTCTGTTTCGGATCTTGTGTCAATAAGTTCGATATTTTTGCCTGATGTTTTAAATTCCATCAGGTTTTCCATCTGTGGGAAGAAAAAATCCTTGGGACTTCTTACAGGGTTTAGTGCATTACTCCACTCTTTTCCCTCTTCCCATTTTGTGTAAACAGCAACGCCATCGCTGCCGTCTACAGGAATATATAAGCTATCTGTTTCGGAAATTTTGCCAAAAACATTATTTATTGATTCTAAAGAACATTTACGCATCATTTTCCCTCCTGTCAAAAACCTCACCGGGTTCTAAATCCTCGGTGGTATAGTCTACAAGGGGAGCTCGTGAGCCGACCTCGGCACCAGCCTGATATTCGCCGTAAAATTGATTAATATCCTTAATGAACTTACGGTTTAACAGATGCAAGGGAATATTCTGAGGACAAACTCTTGAACATTCGCCGCAGTCTGTACAACGACCTGCAACGTGGAACGCTCTAATGATGTGGAACATCTTTTCTTCAAAGCTGTTTGCAGGAGCTTTATTTTCAACGCCTGAATTAGGGTTGTCAAATACGCACTTTTCACAAGTACAAGCAGGGCAAGCATCACGGCAAGCGTTACAACGGATGCAGCGTGAAAGCTCATTCTGCCAGAAGCTGAATCTTTCATCAGGAGTCATAGCCTCAAGTCTTGCTACTTCGTCAAAACGAGCAGATTCTATAACTTCGCCATCTTCTCCCATTAATTCATCGTATGCAACATGCTTTTTACTCTTACAGTTTACACATCTTTCTGCCATTACTTCGCTTGCTGCAACAGCTACAGGTGCATCATCGTACAATGTGCCAACTTTGAGGTTTTCGCCGTCAGCTTCGATTGATACAATACCCTCGCCTACGATTTCCTTTACTTTTGCAATATCTGCCATCCCTTCACAAGGGATACCTACAGCATATACCTTTTCGCGGTCAAAGCGGTGCTCGGTTAAGAGCTGGTTAAAGCTATATGTGTCGCAAGGCTTTAAGAATACAAGGATTTTTCCTTCTACCTTACCTGTCTGTGCAACTAAATATTTTGAAAAGTTCGCTCCGCAGAAATCATTCCATACGAAATTCTCTTTTAAATCTTCTGCTGTTTTAAATACTCGGGGTGTAATATCATAGTCAAATTCGCCGCGTCCCCAGCCCAGTATACATTCCACTGTGCCGTCTGAAAGCAACGAAATTGCCTTATCTAATAACTGTTCGCGTGTTATCTTTTGCATCTCAGATCCTCCAATCTCTTGTTTTCTCCGAGAGAAGCTACTGTTTCAGCAAACTCGTTCATTGTTGCTGCAAACTTTGCGCCTTCTGCCGCTGAAACCCATTCAACACGGGTACGCTCTTTTTCAATACCTAAGAAGTCTAACATTGAGAAAAGTGCTGTCATTCTGCGACGTGTATAGTAGTTACCTGATGTGTAGTGACAGTCGCCGGGATGACATCCGCAAATGATTACGCCGTCAGCACCACGCTGGAAAGCACGTAAGATAAACATCGGGTTTACTCGGCATGAGCAGGGAACGCGAATGATTTTAACATCCGCAGGATAATTTAAGCGGTTGTTTCCTGCAAGGTCTGCACCGGCGTAAGAACACCAGTTACAGCAAAAAGCAACTATTAATGGTTTATATTCTTTTACTTGCATATTGCATCCACCTCCGCTATAATCTGTGAATTTGCAAATCCCTTAAGGTCCATAGCACCGGAAGGACAAGCTACTGTACATGCACCGCAACCCTGACA
>JAZQBQ010000039.1:0-7780 GCA_045545755.1 Congzhengia sp.
ATGCTGAGCTTCCAGTTTGCACGTCTCTTATCACGTCTTGCCTGTGAGGTTTTTCTCTTAGGTACTGCCATGGTCTACACCTCCTGAATTTTATCACTTAAAATTTTTTAATTTTTCCCAACGTGGATCAATTTCAAAAAAGTCACAGTCACATTTTCCCTCGTTTAAGTTCTTGCCGCACTTGGGACAAAGACCCTGGCAGTCTTCACTGCACAAATACTTTGATGAAATATTTAATAATATGTTGTTTGCTGCGATTTCTCCAACGTCAACCTCTGTACCCTCAAAGATGATAACAGAGTCTACGTCTTTATCCTCCCCAGTTCCTTCCTGAACCAAGGTTTCGGAAAAATCGAAGCTAAGCGGCAAGGTCAAATCCGCAAGGCATCTGGCGCAAGCAGTTTTAAGTTCGGCATTAACCTGAGCTTCTAACACAAGCACCCCGCCTGAGCAGGTAATTTTGCCATTGATGGAGGCATCAACTACCTCAGCATCATAAAGAAAATCATTAACCTCAACTGTGCCACATATTGCGAGCTCGGCACCCTCGGTATTAACGATAGTGCTTACATCACATATCATAGCGTCGCCGCCTTCCTGCATTGTAACCCACAATGCATTTATATATTATACCTATTTTTAACATAATTGTCAAGCCGTTTTTTGCAAAAAGTTGAGCTTCAAGAAAAAAACGTATCGGGCAAACCCGATACGCCTATTTCCTAAAAGTTTAGTTTTCAGAAACTATAATTACATACTTCTTTCTACCTTGTTTGAACGAAGGCATCTTGAGCAAACGTGTAATGTCTTAGGTGTTCCGTTAACGATTGCTTTTACAGTTCTGATGTTAGGCTTCCAAGTTCTGTTACTTCTTCTGTGAGAATGGCTGACTTTGATACCAAATGTAACACCTTTTCCGCAAATTTCGCATTTAGCCATATATATGCACCTCCATTAAGTACTCATTAAAGCCGTTTTTCCAAACAGCAAACATTATTATAACAGATAATTTTCTCAAATGCAAGCATTTTTTTCGCTTTTTCTAATTTATTTTATCAAACGTGCTGAATACACACCTTCAACCCCACAAATTACGTTAATAATAGATTCATCAACGTCACCATCTATGTCCATCATTGTATATGCATTTTCCTTTTTGCTCTTGTTTAACATATTGGCAATGTTAATGCCGTGATCTGACACAATCTTTGAAAGATTTGCAAGCATTGAAGGAATGTTTTTGTGAGTTACAGCAATTCTTGCACCGCATCTGGGCATATCACAGTTGGGGAAGTTTACTGAATTTTTGATGTTACCATTTTCTAAATAATCCTTTAATTCTTTAGCTGCCATCACTGCACAGTTGTCCTCAGACTCAGGAGTTGATGCACCCAAGTGAGGAATTGCAACTACATTTTCCATTGAAAGAACTGCGTCTGTGGGAAAGTCTGTAACGTAGCAGGCTACCTTTCCTTCTTCCAAAGCTACTGCCATATGAGCGTCATTTACCAATGTGCCACGGGCAAAGTTCAAAATTCTCACACCGGCTTTCATCTTGTCAAAGGCTTCTCTGTTAATCATACCTGTCGTTGTATCTGTGGCAGGAATGTGGAGTGTAATGTAATCACTCGCCTCATATATCTCATCAAGTGAGTTTGCGTGGCGGATATTACTCTTTAATCTCCATGCGCTGTCAACTGTTAAATAAGGGTCATAACCCACTACATTCATTCCCAATGAAATAGCAGTGTTTGCAACCATAGCGCCGATTGCACCAAGTCCTATAACACCCAGAGTTTTTCCGGAAATTTCAGGACCTACATATGAGCTCTTGCCTTTTTCCACGAGCTTGCCAACCTCAGCGCCCTTGCCTGACAATGTTTTTGCCCATTCGATGCCGTTTACTACTTTACGTGATGCAAGGAGCAATCCTAAAATTACAAGCTCCTTTACTGCATTTGCATTAGCACCGGGGGTATTGAATACCACAATACCCTTTTCAGTACAAGCATCAATAGGAATATTGTTTACACCCGCACCGGCACGAGCTACGCACTTTAAGCTTTCGGGTAGCTCCATTTCGTGCATTGAAAAGCTGCGAAGGATTATGCCGTCAGGATTTTTGCAATCGTCAGAAACTGTGTAATTTTCTCCCAACTTATCAATGCCGCAGGCAGCTATTTTATTTAATGTTAAAACGTTATACATACTAATACCTTCTTTATTTATTCTCTGCTTCAAATTTTTTCATAAATTCCACTAACTTTTCTACACCCTCTACAGGCATTGCGTTATACATACTTGCACGCATACCACCAACTGTTCTGTGACCCTTTAAATTCACAAAGCCGGCTTCTTTTGCTTCTTTTACGAATTTTGCGTCCAATTCTTCGTTACCTGTAACAAAGGGAGCGTTCATCAAAGATCTGTCCTCGGGAACTACTGTGCCGCTAAACATTTCGGAAGAATCGAGGAAATCATATAAAAGCTTTGCTTTTTTCTCATTGACTTTCTGTATTGCAGAAACACCGCCCTGTTCCTTTAACCACTCAAGCACAAGCTTTAACACGTAAATTGAGTACGTGGGGGGGGTGTTGTACATTGAGCCGTTTTTAACGTGAATTTTGTAGTCAAGCATCGTGGGGGTTCCCTCTAATACCTCTCCCAACAAATCCTCACGAACAATTACAAGTGTTACACCTGCAGGTCCTAAGTTCTTCTGTGCACCTGCAAAAAGCATACCAAACTTTGTTACATCAATTTCTTCTGACATTACACAGGAAGAAATATCTGCAATGATGGGCTTATCTGTATCGGGAAGCTCGGTAAAACGAGTTCCGTAAATTGTATTGTTGTAACAGATGTAGAAATAGTCAGCATCTTCTGAAAATGTACTCTTGTCAAGCTTGGGAATGTATGAGAATGTCTTATCAGCAGATGATGCAACTCTGTTTACTGTGATGTATTTTTCTGCTTCTTCGGCAGCTTTTTTCGCCCACTGACCTGTGATAACGTAGTCTGCCTTTTTGTTCTTTGTTCCAAAGTTCAAGGGCACCATAGCAAACTGCGTAGAACCGCCGCCCTGTAAGAAAAGCACTTTATAGTTATCAGGAACATTCATAAGTTCACGTACAAGCGCCTCTGCTCCTTCGATAATGGCTTCATAATCCTTGGAACGATGGCTCATTTCCATAACCGACATACCTGCATCGCCGTAGTTTACCATCTCAGCCGATGCTTTTTCCAAAACTTCAACAGGCAGCATAGAAGGACCTGCCGAAAAATTATATACTCTATTCATAATTACGCCTCCAAAAAACATTATTGGTTTATTATACTACAATTTCGCCAAATAGTCAACTAATTCGGGAATTTTTTGTTAAGAAAATATCAATAAAAATACCTTTATCTACCAATAGTTGATTTATAAATTTTTACTTATATGAATACAATATTGTAATTTGGAATATTATGTGCTAAAATAAATAACGAGGTGTTTTTATGTTAGAAATTTTAAAATCAATCATATTGGGTATTGTAGAGGGCATAACCGAGTGGCTTCCTATCTCATCAACAGGACATTTGATTTTGGTCAATGCGTTTTTGGGTACGGACACAGGATTTTTTAATTCACAGATTTTTCTGTATGTGATACAGTTAGGCGCAATTTTAGCTATTGCCACTCTCTACTTTAAAAAATTAAATCCCTTTGCCCCGTCGAAAACAAAAGAAGAAAAAAATAACACATGGCAGATGTGGTTTAAGGTAATTATCGCCTGCATTCCTGCAGCGGTAGCAGGTCTTTTGTTTAACGACTATATGGATGCAATCTCCACACCTGTATTGGTTGCCGTAATGCTTATTGTGTACGGCGTTGCCTTTATCTTTGCAGAAAGACGCACAAAACAGGCAAAAATCACAGATATGAATGATTTAACCTACAAAACAGCCCTTTTTATCGGACTTTTTCAGGTACTTTCCATAGTCCCCGGTACATCACGCTCAGGCGCAACAATACTGGGTGCAATACTCCTCGGCACCTCACGGAGCTTAGCTGCTGAATTTTCATTTTTCTTGGCAATTCCCGTTATGTTCGGGGTAAGCTTTCTAAAAATCGTTACCAACGAGTACATAATGACATCTTTTGAGTGGATACTTTTAGCTGTGGCAATGGTGGTTTCCTACATCGTGTCTCTGCTCTCGGTAAAATTCCTGATGAACTATGTACGAAAGCACGATTTCAAGGTTTTCGGTATTTATCGTATTGTGCTTGGTATTCTGGTAATCGGAGCAGCACTTTTCAAATTTATATAGGTTTTAAACCCTGCTTTTGCAGGGTTTTATTTTTTTTACATTTTTAAAGGAAAAACCGAATTTTTGTCGAATATAACTATAGAAGATGTTTTAGGGGGTGATAAGGTGCCACGGTATTTGCAAAGCTCAATAGACGAAGTGCTCAACAGGTCTGATATAGTAGATATTGCGTCAAGCTATATAACCCTGAAGAGAAATGGTTCTGACTACATTGGACTGTGCCCCTTTCACAGAGAGAAAACCCCCTCTTTTCACATAAGCTCGGACAAGCAGTTGTTCTACTGCTTCGGCTGCGGCACAGGCGGTAACATTATAGACTTTGTAAGCAAAATCGAAAACCTCGATTTTGTGGACACTATAAAATTTTTAGCCGAGCGTGCGGGCATAACCTTAGAAGAAGAGGTCTACAGCCCCGAAATTCAGGCTCGCCACGACAAGCGTGAAACAATTTTAAAAATGAATCGGCTTGCAGCTAAACGATTTGTAAAAAATTTAGCAGCAGATGACGCAAAGGGCGCACGGGAGTACGCCTTTGGCAGAGGGCTAAAGCGAGAAACAATAAGCGCTTTTGGTATAGGCTACGCTCGGGAATCCTGGTCAGATTTGGTTGATTATTTAAAGGAAAATGGTTTCCGCAACGAAGACATCGTAGAGGCAGGACTTGCTGCAAAAAACGAAAAAGGTCACATATACGACAAATTCCGAAACAGGCTGATGTTCCCCATAATTGATGTTCGTGGCAACGTAATCGCCTTTTCGGGCAGAGCTTTGGATGACAGCCCTGCCAAATATATGAACTCCCCCGAAACTCCTGTGTTTCACAAGGGCAGCAACATATTTGCCTTAAATATTGCAAAGCAATATGCAGCATCAGATGGAATTATCTTAGTCGAGGGAAATATGGACGCGGTTTCACTGCACACTTTCGGTTTTCCAAATGCGGTTGCAGGTTTAGGAACAGCCTTAACCGACCAGCAGGCGCAGCTTATAAAACGTTATTCGCCTCAGGTGTACGTTTGCTACGATAACGACGAGGCTGGCGCAAAAGCCGCTGACAAAGCAATCGAAACTCTATCTGCTGCAGGGATAAAATTAAAGGTACTGTCTTACAAAGACGCCAAAGACCCCGACGAATATTTAAAGAAAAAGGGTGCTGAAAGTTTCAAAAAGGTAATTGCCTCGGCACTTTCGCCAACAGAGTATAAAATCCTTAATCTCAGAAAAAAATATAATCTTGTCGAGACAAGTGACAAAGTAGAGTTTATAAATGCAGCTGCTGAAATTTTAGCAGCAAACCAAAACGCCGTAGAGCGTGAAATCTACATTAAAAGAATTTCTGCAGAAACAGATATTTCTGTAGATTCCATCACAGCTCAGGTCAATAAGATTATTTATGACAAAAACCGCAAATCCTATAAAAAGGCAGAGCGAGAGGTCCAGTCCACCCGCCAGAACACCTATTCACGGCGAGGAGAGACTCCACCAACTGCCACCTACAAGGCAGAGCGACTTTTGTTAAACATTATGTTTTTTAACCTGTCGGCGTACAGGCTGATAAAAGCCGAAATCACACAAGACGAGCTGGCTGACGAAAAACACACAAAGCTTTTTGCAGAGATTGTCAATTTCAAGGAGCGAAACGACGCAATTGACGCAGGTGTATTCCTGTCATCAATACCTGAGGATATAAAATCCTTGGCTGCTGAAATCCTCTACAAAGAATATGTGGGAGATGCAACAGTTGCAGCCAAAGATTTAATCGACAAAATCAAAAAGCAGGGCTTTAATGAAAAAATAAACAGACTTGCCAAAGAGGGCAAGGTTGACGAAATAAACAGACTCATTATGTCTAACCGAAAGGAGCAGTCAAATTGACAGAGATAGAACAGAAAATCTTAGATGCAATAGCAAGCTTAACAACAAAAGGTAAGGCAAACGGTGTTATAACCTACAAGGAAATTACAGACGCATTAGGCGATGTAGAGCTCGAGACCGAACAGATTGAAAAAATCTACGAAGCATTGGAGCACGAGGGCGTAGAGGTCGTTGCCGATATGGAAAAAGAGCTTGAAAAAATCGAGGAAGAATTAGAAGACATCAAACCCACAGAAGATATGGACGTTGCCGCTGAGGTAATGGAAATCTCCAGTGCCGAAGGCGTTTCTATCGACGACCACGTTAAGATGTATCTAAAGGAAATCGGTAAGGTTCCCCTTTTAGACGCTGAGGAAGAAATGGCGCTTGCTAAACAGATGTCAGAGGGCGACGTTGAGGCAAGAAAACGTCTTGCCGAGGCAAACCTGCGACTTGTTGTATCTATTGCCAAAAGATACGTTGGCCGCGGTATGCTTTTCCTTGACTTAATTCAGGAAGGTAACTTAGGTCTTATCAAGGCTGTTGAAAAATTTGACTACTCAAAGGGCTATAAATTTAGTACCTATGCAACCTGGTGGATTCGCCAGTCCATTACCCGTGCCATCGCCGACCAGGCAAGAACAATACGTATCCCTGTTCATATGGTAGAAACAATCAACAAATTAATCCGTGTATCACGTCAGCTCGTACAGGAATTGGGTCGTGACCCTCACCCCAACGAAATTGCAAAAGAGCTTAATATGTCAATCGACAAGGTTCGTGAGATTATGAAGATAGCACAAGAGCCTGTATCATTAGAAACCCCAATTGGCGAGGAAGAGGACAGTCACTTAGGCGACTTTATCCCCGACGAGGACGCACCAGCTCCCTCAGAAGCTGCATCATTTATGCTCTTAAAGGAACAGTTAAGCTCTGTGCTTGATACCCTATCTCCCAGAGAATCAATGGTATTAAAGCTCCGCTTTGGCTTAGAAGATGGCAGAGCAAGAACATTAGAAGAAGTTGGTAAAGAGTTTGATGTAACACGTGAGCGTATCAGACAGATTGAGGCAAAGGCTCTTCGTAAGCTCCGCCACCCATCAAGAAGTAAGAAGTTAAAGGATTATTTAGAATAATAATCAAGCTGGCAAAAATAGCGCACAACCGTTCAAAACAATATTACAAAATTATTTGTAAATGTATGAAGACACTCAGTTTGCACTGAGTGTCTTTTAATTTTATGCTCTGAGTGGTTGTGCGCTATTTTTGCCAACCGCAATCTTTTGACACATATCGTGGCACTTTGTTTCGTCGAATTTTGTCAAATGTGTCAACTGTGCGGTTTTTTGCCGAAACATTTTCCATTTACTGGAAATCAGTTGCCATTTTTTGGTAATTTGCCCTTGAATTTTACAAAATACAAGTGTATAATTAAATTATCGAAATTGTAAATTATTTCCAATTACAAAACAATCAGGAGGATAAAAATGATAAAGGTAGTTTCTATTGACGACAATCAGGATATCAGAGAGGGTTTTGAAGATTTCTTTAAGAGCAATCCCGACATAACATTAGCAGGCACGGCACAAGACGGCGTAGAGGGGTATGAGCT
>JAZQBQ010000040.1:0-2343 GCA_045545755.1 Congzhengia sp.
GATTGCAGGGTTATCGTATCTCATACCCGGGGTTTTAAATATTATATCCCCTGATAAAGCATCAAGATAGCTTTCGCCCAAAACCAGCTTTACTCCCATTGCCTTTAATTCTTTGGCAATGTCTCCTAGCTGTTCTTCTGTTTTTCTGTCATAGGCCGTAACAGTAGCTCCTGCAGACACCAGATATTTAATCAAAGGTCTGTTACTGATACCGATACCGATAACGCCCACGTTTTTTCCTTTTATATTTTCTTTAAATTGAGCCACTTTACACATTGTGCTCTCTCCATTCTACATAAAACAATACAGTCTGTATTAGTTTATACAGACCGTATTGCTAAAATTTATAAAAATTACATTTTTGCGTATTTTTTGAATTCCTCGTATGCAATATTCCAAGCTTCTGCATCTTCGGGTTCGTATGTCTTTATGGGGAAGGAATTCTTAATGATACAGCGAGCGTCCATTAAGTCCTTAACCTTGCCTAAAGCCATTAACTGTACTGCAGCATTACCTGTGCTTGTTGCTTCAACAGGACCGGCTAAAACTTTTTTGCCTGTAGCTGAAGCTGTAAAGCGGCAAACCATTGTATCCTTGATACCGCCGCCTACCATATGAACTGCACACAGGGGCTCTCCAATAACGTCCTCCATAGCTTCTGTTACCATACGGAATTTTAAAGCTAAGCTCTGTGCTGCACAGCGGATGATTTCGCCCTCTGTCTGGGGTACATACTGACCTGTGCGTTCACAGAAATCACGGATTTTCTTAGGCATATTACCGGGTGTTGCAAAGTCAATATAATCAGGATCAATAAAGCACTTGAAGGGTTCAGCCGCCCAAGCTGCTTTTTCCAAATCGTCAAATGAGAAGTTTTTGCCTTCTCTTGCCCACTGGCGACGGCTCTCCTGAATAATCCAAAGACCCATAATGTTCTTTAAGAAACGAATTTTGCCGCATACGCCACCTTCGTTTGTAAAGTTGTAGCCGTAGGTTGTATCATTGACATTAGGTGTATCAAGCTCTGAGCCCATCAATGCCCATGTACCTGTTGAAATATATGCGTATTTATAATCCTCTGTTACTGGTACACTTGCAACGGCTGACGCTGTATCGTGTGAGCCAACTGCGATAACGGGGATTTTGGGACAACCAAGTTCTTCGCAGATTTCATCTGACAACATACCCACAACCTCGCCGGGCATAATGATGTCGCAGAAGATATCAGCAGGAATACCTGCTTTTTCCATTAATTCCTTATCCCATTTTTTAGAATTAACTTCCAACAACTGAGATGTTGAAGCAATAGAATACTCATTCTTCATAACGCCTGTTAAGAGGTAGTTAAAGATGTCAGGGATAAAGAGCATCTTATCTGCAATGGGTAGAAGCGGGTCGTTTTCCTTCTTCATTGCCATAAACTGGAATATTGTATTATAGAAGTTAAACTGGATACCTGTTCTGTCGAAGATGTACTTTTTGCCGATTACCTCATCCGCATAGTCAATCATACCGTCTGTTCTTGTGTCACGATAGTGGTAGGGATTTCCTAATAACTTGCCACATTTATCAAAAAGACCGAAGTCAACACCCCAGGTATCAATGCCGATAGCTTTGATGTCTGTATGACCTGCTATAACTGTTTTATTAATACCTTGCTTAATTTCAAAGAATAATCTTAAAACGTCCCAATGAAAGCTTTTGCCTATCATAACGGGGTCGTTTGAGAATCTGTGCATTTCTTCAATGTCTAACTTTTCTCCATCAAATGTAAAAAGCATTGCTCTGCCGCTTGATGCGCCAAAGTCAAAAGCTAAAACTTTTGTAATTTCTGTCATAATTTACAGCCCCTTAATTGACTTTTTATAATTTATGATAAAATAATTATTAAGCATCTTTATTCAAAATAATTTTTAATTATATCATTAACGTTGTTTATATGTTCAGTTTCGCTAAGAGCGTCAGCATGTTCACCTATTAAAATCAAACCCTTACTATAAAACACTTCTTTATCCAATGCATTTACGCATGCACGTAATGGTAAAAAGGTTCTTCCGTTTTTTAAAATCGGTGCAACGTCAATAGCTGTTGATTGCCCATTAATATAAATTTCAGGTTTACCTATTGTTAATGATATTTTTCTGTCATCAAATGAGATATTTACTGTTTGTGTTTCCGGCACCCACTCCACTTTTCCGCCGTAATTTTCACTTATAAATCTGACAGGAACATAAGAACGATCCCCCTCGACAAATACTGATACATCATGATTCTGTTCATCGAGTTGTTTCTTTGTGCCATATACATAGGTTTTATTACTACCCACCATCAAAGCTATATAAT
>JAZQBQ010000041.1:0-7253 GCA_045545755.1 Congzhengia sp.
GTAGCGTCGTCATCAACTACCCTCTTTAATGGTTTAAAAATAAGCGGATGATGGGAAATAACTAACTCACAGCCTTTATTAACTGCGTCTTTTGCAACTGCTTCATCTGCATCAAGAGTAACAAGCGCCTTGTGGATTTCTTTATTAGTATTTCCTACCAAAAGTCCTACATTGTCGTAATCCTCTGCAAGACAGTCCGGTGCAAAGGAGTTTAAAAAACCGATTATTTTATTTAGTTCTACCATTTATTGCACTCCTCCTGTAGCCTTTTAAGTTCTGAAATCAAATATAAAAAATACTCCTGTTTCTTTTTTATTTCAGGATTTTTTGTGTTTTTCATAGCCAAAACTGCTTTTTCATATTCATATATTTTTCCCTGAATGTATTCAGGTAGAATTTTATCCTGCTTTTTTATAAGGCATTCGCCTATGTAATAATTTATCTCGTTTTCTATCTTCATTTCGCCAGGTGCGGCACATATTACGGTATAAATTTTCTCATCCTCTTTTGCCAAGGCTTCGTCTAAAATTACAAAGCCGTTTTCTGCTAAATACTTTCTGGTTTCTTCAAGGGCAGTCATTGGCTGAAGTATGTATTTTTTAACTGAGGTCAAACGGTCTTTTTCACTGTGCAGTATTGTATTTATCAATATGCCTCCCATTCCTGCAATAACGACAGTATCAACCTCATTATCCTGCAGCTCCTTTAGACCATCAGACAACTTTGTTTTAATCTTGTCCGAAAGAGAAAATCTCTTAATGTTTTCTTGTGCTCGCAGCAACGGACCCTCGTTTATATCCATTGCAATAGCAGAACGAGCCTGATTATTGAAAATAAGATACACGGGAATATAAGCGTGGTCAGTACCAATATCAGCAACAACATCAGCGCCACTTACCATATTTGCTACAGTTAACAGCCTTGGCGTCATAAAGGAATTAATATTCATTTTTGACCATACCTCCCCATTAAACAATATAAATTAGTATATCATATTTTAAAATAAGTGTCAATAATTCCGAAATTTTGTATAAATTTCACATTTACATTTTTATATAAGTATGGTAATATTAAAAACAGAAATCGTTAATTTTGCAAGGAGGTTATCTTATGTACAACAACGAACAACTTCCGCACGCCTGGGACGAGCTTGTAGAAAAGCTTACCTATATGCCTGCCATTGTAAAAACAATCGAAAAAATATACGATGTAAACTGGTCAATGACAGTAAACAGACACGACCATTTTGAGATGGTTTATATTAAAAAAGGCAGCGCCGTATTCCAGATAGAAGGCATCGACGTTAATATGCCACCCCACTCTATCATTATTATCAAGCCCGGCAGAGCTCATAAGTTTGTAGTTAAATCTGACGTGTGTGAATTAATTGTTCTCAGCTTTACATTTAAATCGCAGAAAAGCGATATGGAAAACCACGTGTCATTAACCGATTTTGTTGAATATATTGAAGACGATGCTACAGGCGATTATCTTTTCCTTTCATTGAGCAAAAAGAACGATATTATTCACGTTATGAACAGAATTTTAAGAGAGCGTATCAAAACTCAGGTTTGGGGCGATTTTCTAAGCTGCTTATTGGTTATTGAGCTTTTTGTTCTGCTCTCAAGAACCTTGAAGCAGGAATGGGAGCAAAGTGCTAAAAACAGGAATTTAAAGCTTCACGAGCTTTTAAATATTGCAAAAGAATATATCGACAATAACTACGACAAAGAACTGACATTAACTCAGGTGGCAAAGTACATCTATCTTTCCGACAGTTATTTTGCGCATTCTTTTAAGGATAAATTCGGCATAAGTCCAAAAAGCTATATACTTAAAGTAAGAATAGAGGCTTCAAAGGAATATCTTAAAAATACAGATACCAAGGTTGCAGACGTGGCAAAAATTGTTGGTTTTTCCAGTCAGCAGAGATTTAATGATATTTTCAAAAAACACGAAAATATCACACCCTTGAATTATCGTCAAATGTGTAAAATCGAAAGAATGAACTACAACGAATATCCACAGACAGTAAATACTGAAATTTAAGTAAAAGAGACGTAGCAACGCTACGTCTCTTTTTTAAATTAGTACTGATTCTTGTTGTCGTACTTGTTTTGATTGTTCTGGTTGTTGTTTCTGTTCTGATTCTGGTTCTGGTTGTTCTTGTTTTCGTTTCTGTTTTGATTCTGATTGTTCTGATTCTGGTTTCTGTTGTTTTCCATAATACCCTCCAGCTAAATTGAGAAATTTGTGAGCCAACGCTCATATTTATTATTAGCAAAAACAACTGGGTTATACGAAAAATTATTTTTTGTTGAACAAAATTAAATCTATAAAATCTTCATTGGTTTTTGTACGAACTAAATCATTAATCATGCTTTCTGTAACGTCTTGCGCAATTTGATTTGAAAGCTCACGTCTTATGGTCCAGACTGCCTCAAGCTCACGCTGGTTTTGTAAAAGCTCTTCTTTTCTTGTGCCGGATTTATTTATATCTATTGCAGGGAAAATTCTCTTTTCCTGTAATTTTCTGTCTAAATGAAGCTCCATATTACCTGTGCCTTTAAATTCTTCAAATATGACCTCATCCATTCTGCTGCCTGTTTCAATCAGGGCTGTAGCTAAAATGGTCAGGCTTCCGCCGTTTTCAATATTTCTGGCGGCGCCAAAGAATTTCTTGGGTTTGTGTAGAGCTGCAGGGTCCAAGCCACCTGACAGGGTTCTGCCTGACGGCGGAACTGTTAAGTTATAAGCACGTGCAAGACGTGTTATTGAATCTAACAGCACTACTACGTCCTTGTTTTGCTCCACTAGTCTTTGTGCCCTCTCTAAAACTATTTCTGCAACTTTTGCATGGTGCTCGGGAACCTGATCAAAGGTTGAATATACAACATCGCCTTTTATCGAACGCTTCATATCTGTAACCTCTTCAGGTCGCTCATCTATTAAAAGAACTATCAAAGTAACCTCAGGGTGGTTTTCTTCAATGTTGTTGGCTATATTTTTAAGAAGGGTTGTCTTGCCTGCCTTTGGCGGTGCAACAATTAAACCTCGTTGTCCTTTACCAATAGGCGCTAATAAATCAACAAGTCGCATAGCATAGTCCCTTTGATGTGTTGCTAAACGAATTCTTTCCTGAGGGAATATTGGCGTTAAATATTCAAAAGGTTTTCTTCTTATGGCTTTATCAGGCGTGTCGTCATTAACGTGCTGAACATAGATTAACGCGGGAAATTTTTCCTCCTCTTTGGGCGGTCGTGCTATTCCTGACACCTTATCGCCTGTTTTTAAATTAAATCGTCTTACCTGTGTAGGCGATACATACACATCCTTTGGTGTTGAAAGATAGTTTTCTCCCCTTAAAAATCCAAAACCATTTTCAGGAAGCACCTCTAAAACACCGCAAACTATGTTGTCGCCTTCATTTAATGTTAATTCCTTTTTAGTTTCTGTTTTTTTATCTTGGTTATTCTCAATTTCTTTTATGAGTTCGTCTTTTTTTAACTTTACAATATTTTTCAAACCCATAGTTTTTGCAATTTCGCGCAATTCTGAAATTTTCTTAGATGTTAAATCCATAAAATGCCTCCGATATAAATTTTTGTAATTTTTGGGGGAAATTTGTAAGAATATAAAAAGTTAAAGTTACCGCAGCACAGTTGTGCTGCGGTATTTTATGAAATGAAATTATTTAATTCTGAGAGCAAATCCGAATTTGTCTTCTACTGTACCCTTCTGGATACCTGTAATTGTATCATATAAGAACTGAGAAACCTTACCTATTTCGTTGTTGTTAATAACCATCTTTTCGCCACGGAAGCAAAGCTCGCCAACGGGAGAAATAACTGCTGCTGTACCTGTGCCGAATACTTCTTCTAACTTGCCTGCTTTGTATGCTTCAACGATTTCATCAATAGAAACCTTTCTCTCGCAAGCGTTATATCCGTAAGCCTTTAATACCTTTAACACAGAATCTCTTGTAATACCTGCTAAAATGCTGCCGTTTAACTCAGGTGTTACAACTTCATCGCCTATTTTGAAGAAAATGTTCATGGCTCCAACTTCTTCGATGTATTTTCTTTCTACACCATCAAGCCAGAGAACCTGTGAATAGCCTTTTTCTTCTGAAACAGCCTGTGCCTTTAAGCTTGCTGCGTAGTTACCTGCAGTTTTTGCAAAGCCCATACCGCCGCGTACAGCACGCACATAATCGTCCTCAACCCAGATTTTAACAGGAGCAAGTCCATCCTTATAATATGAGCCAACAGGACTTAAAATTACTACAAATTTATATGTGTGTGAAGGATGTACACCTAACATATTATCTGTACCAAAAATAAAGGGACGGATATAAAGTGATGTACCTTCGCCTTCAGGAATCCAATCCTGGTCTAATAACACTAACTGCTTGATTGCTTCAACTGCAAAAGCTTCATCAATCTGAGGAATACACAGTCTGTCGCTTGACTGGTTGATTCTCTCCATATTTTTCTCAGGTCTGTAAAGGAATATTTCGCCGTTAGCACCTTTATATGCCTTTAAGCCTTCAAAAATTGTCTGACCGTAATGAAGCGTTGTACAAGCGGGTTCTATTTCAAAAGGACCATAAGGTACTATTCTTGCATCATACCAGCCTTTATCGTCACTGTAATCCATTACAAACATATGGTCTGTAAAATATTTACCAAAGCCGAGAGCTGATGAATCAGGTTTTGCTTTGGGAGATGTGGTTTTTGTTACTTTGATTTCCATATTACTGCCTCCAAAAAATTCATTAAGTGAAATTGTAACACATTTTCTGTTATGTGTCAATCGTTATAAATAAAATCCAAAAAAACGTAATTATTATACATTATTTTAGCAAATTCCGATTGTTTTACTGCTTTTGCAGCAAAATTATCAGAATTAAAATGAGCCGTCACAGTAATTACTGCCAATAGTAGATAAACTATTAAAAAACCTCTTACAAAGCCAAACAGTATGCCAAGCATCCTGTCGCTCCAACCAACCAGCGGCAGTTTCCTTATAAGTCCCGCTATGGCAACAATTATGAGCAACACAAGCCTTGCCAAAAGGAACACCGTAAGCATACTCACAATCTTAACTGCGGAATTTGCAACGCTTTGTGCGATTGACACCGATATTTCTTCCTGAGCGTTATCTGCCGTTTGTTGAATTTGTTTTAAAAAATTTCTGGGAAGATTGAGAGTGCCTGCACCATAGTCGGATATTTTATTAGTTTCCACATCAGGGGGTGCTATGTGCTCCTCCACATTTTCATAAACTGTTTCATACACAGGAGTGCTTTTTATAAATGTTTCCATATGTGGGTACAGGGTTACTGCCAATATTAATGACAATATAATAGATATGGTACCTGCAAGCGTTTTTAAAAAGCCCTTTTTATAACCGAAATAAGTTGACAAAATCATCAGCAAAAGTACCAGAAGGTCAATGTAATTTATACTCATTGCTCTCTCTCCTTTTAGTTGATGTTAAACAGATATGCACCATGAGCGGTAAAACCTACTGCCTTTGACGAGCCGCCCATAAAACACAAATCCTCAATATCAACACCCGGGTCAATCAGCGCTTTTTCTCTACCCTTGTAATTTATAACACTGATAAGTCCGCCTCGGTCAATAGCTATTACATCATCTGCGATGTCCAAATAATTGATATCGTAATCATATTCAAATGTTCCGCGCTTTTTGCCGATTTCAGTATAGGATTCGATGTTGTAGCGCTTGCCGGTAAGAGTAGATTCCAAAAATGCTATAACAATACCGTTGTTATTTACTTTGTATGTAATTACTGATTTACCGCTATAAGAAATCTCGCTCTTTTTCTGACCTGAAACCTTGTATACTAAAGTTTTTGAGTCGCCTACACAATAAACATAATTGCCATTTACCGTAAGAGCGGAAATAAGCTCTTCTTCGTAACTTTCAGAAGCTACTGCTTCTGATTTTGATACGTTATAGAAATTAAGCACAGATTTCATCTTACCGTCTTTTGTGTCGATAGCTGAAACAACAATATTTTTATTATTTTCAGCGATTACCGCATTTAAAACCAGCATATTGCCCGAATCCCACACAAATACTTCTTCGCCTTTTGTGTTGTAGGCGGTTACATTACGCTTGCCCATATCACCTTCGGTTACCGCTACGCAAAAGCCCGATGAGTTAACCGAAAAGTTCTTTATCTTGCCTTTAGTAGTAATGGTTTGCTTAATCTCTGTATCCTTTATGACGTAAATGTTGTTACCGTCAATATCGCCTACTATTACGTACTTTCCCTGAGATTTTGAAACAGAGTTTGCAGTACCGATTTTAAGCTCTGCTTTGTTTGAGCCTTTTGAGTCAGCAACAATTACCTTATCAGTACCTACAAAATAGACATACTTATCCGTAACTATATGGCTGTATTTGCTTTCATTATTTAAAGTTACCTCTATCTGCTGACTTTTCTTCTGGCTTGTTTCAGACAGCGCAGGGGGTTTGTAGCCGAAAAATTCCACAGCAATTTCACGTACAACAAATAAAACTACAAGTATTATTGCAACTACTATTACAGAAAGTATAATTTTCTTAAAAACCGTGTTTTTCATAGTTTCCTCCTAATATTCAATCTCATAAAGCATCAGACCCTCAGGCGGTGCCGTGATGCCTGCTTTTTTCCTCTCTTTTGAAAGTATTATGTCGGGAATATCCTCTGCTTTTAAATATCCTCTTCCTACGCTAAGAATTGTTCCCGCTATAATTCTTACCATGTTATACAAAAAGCCGTCGCCCTTAATTGTCATAGTAATAATATCATTTTCTTTTGTTAATGTACACTCATAAATAGTACGCACAAAAGTCTTTGCCTGTCCACCCTTTGACATAAATGCCGAAAAATCATGTTTACCCAAGAAATGCTGGGGGCACTTTTGCATTTCCTCATAATCCAGAGGATAACGAAATCTCCATACATAAGGTTTTTTGAACACGTCTCCGTATTTTGATACATCAATGCAGTATATGTAAGTCTTAGACTTAGCACTGTAACGGGAATGAAATTCCTCATTACAGTCTTCAATTGATTTTACCTTTATTCCCTCGGGCAAAATTGCATTTACTCCAAGCATAAGACGCTCGTTTTCAATATCAGTGTCAAAAAAGGAATGCGCAACATAATTATAAGCGTGAACACCTGCGTCTGTGCGGCTTGCACCAACCATCTCCACAGGCTGGCGCAAAATTACA
>JAZQBQ010000042.1:0-6743 GCA_045545755.1 Congzhengia sp.
ATATATTTTTACAATAACGAAAGAATTCAACTAAAAACAAAACTGACACCACTAGAAAAGCGATGTCAGTATGTTGCTTAAAGTAAATATTCTACTATAGGCGTCCTTTTTTGTACTGTCTGCACAAAATGGTGCAGTTCATTATATGAGTGCCTTTTGAATTTATATTTTTAACTTAAACGAACTTCACCTCTCGAAGTATCTATATACATCTTCGGGTTCAGTTCGCTTATTCTGCATCTTTTTTTCTCAAGCCTTTTATTATGCAAGTTCTTCATATGCTATTTTTGAGCCCTCAATCTTTTGGCTTTTATAGATACTGAAATTGCCCGACATCATAAAGCTAACAGAACAAGCAAGAGCATAAATCAATATTCCATCTGCACCGAACACCTCAAGCGCCAAAGCAACTGATGCAAAGGGACAGTTTACAACACCACAGAAAAGCGCCACAAATCCGATTGATGCTGCAAAGGATGGTTCCATTCCAAGCAAAGGTGCTATTGCGCAACCGAAGGTTGCACCGACAAACAAGGTAGGCACAATCTCGCCACCCTTAAAGCCTGCAGCTATTGTGATTGCAGTAAATATAATCTTTAAAAGAAATGCCCAAGGAACTGCCGTACCTTCCATTGCACGGTCAATTACGTGCATACCTGCACCGTTGTAATCTGTCGTCTGGCATATTACAGTAAGTCCAACAACAATCAAGCTTCCCACCACTGTGCGAATATATGGGTTACGGAAGAATTTGTGCATATAAAGTGATGCGTTTTTTATTGCCACACAAAACAATATACTTACAACTGCACAAAGAACGGCAAGGATTATTACCTTTATCACAAGTTCAGGTGTTGTCCCATGAAAGCTTACTGCATATCTTACGCCGTGAGTTCCCATCATCACAGATATTTCATAAGCAATAAGCGCCGACACAATACAGGGCAAAAATCCGCAATGGCGTACATACCCTACCCTGATAACCTCAAGAGCAAAGATTGCCGCAGTCAAGGGCGCTCCGAACATAGCCGAGAAAAAGCTACTCATACCCACCATAATGATGATGTGCCTGTCAGACTTTGAGAGCTTAAACAGCTTACCTATGTTGTAGCCAATGCTTCCGCCCAATTGTAGCGCTGCGCCCTCGCGACCAACTGACCCGCCAAAAAGATGAGTAAGTAACGTACTCACAAAAATCAAAGGCGAAAGAGTAAAGGGTACTCGCTCGTCAGTTTCTACTGCGTCTAATACACGATTTGTGTTGAGCTTGCCTTTACCCCTGAATGGTTGGTACAAAAGAGTTATCAAAAGACCTGCAATCGGCAGTAAAAGAATCAGCCACAAATTACTCTCACGGGTTTCGGTAACAATTTCTAAGCACTTGTGAAAAATCGCGCCTATTACACCACCGACTACACCCATTAGTGTGGCAAGCAACAGCCATTTAACAAAGGGTTTTATGTATTCAAATGTATTGCGTACCACTTCTTTTATTCTGTCCAAGGGTTTCCTCCTGAAATCTTTCTGCTATGCCATTTTACCATATATTATTACATTTTTCAACAACAAAATCTACAGTTTGGTCCATTTACAACTAAGCGGTGAATTTTGCAAAAAAGTTTTTGAAGTTACGAAAAGCAATTTTTTCCACAACTTCTTCTGAATAATTCAAAGAAAAAAGCGCGTCAAACAATTTATAGAAATCTGCAGAGTTTTTAATGTCGTATGGGGTTTCACAAATCCCGTCAAAGTCACTGCCCAGTCCGATGCTGTTTTCGCCGCCGAGTGATAAGAAGTGCTCAATATGTTTAATAACTGTATTTATATCTGCTTCTCCGCCGCAAAGAAACGGAGGATAAAAGTTAATTCCGCACACACCGCCACGCTCGGCTATTGCCATAAACTGCTCATCGGTCAAATTGCGGACATGGCTGTGTACCGCCCTGCTGACAGAGTGAGTAGCACAGAGCGGAAGAGTATAATTATCTAAACTTTCCCAAAAGCTTTTATCTGACATATGCGAAACATCGAGAACAATATTTCGCTTTTCCATTTCTGCAAGAGTCTGCTTACCAAGAGCGGTAAGACCTGTGTTTTTTCCCTCGCATCCGCCGCAGAGGGCGTTGTCATTGTTCCAGCAAAGACTCATAAAACGTACTCCGACGTCATAAAAACGACCTACGGATTCAAGTGAAAAATCAGGTTGATTTCCAAGCCCCTCTATTGCTAAAATAGCAGAGAGCGGGCTTTTATTTTCGTCAATTTGCTGCGACGAAGTACACACCGAAACGCTATTTGGTATCTTTTTACATTGGCACTTGAAAAAATCAAGAGCAGAGATCATCTCGTCTTCATTCAGATCACCTTCATTAAAAAGAGCAAAAACCTGAATAGCACTTTTATAGCGGAGTAGATTATTTGTGTTGACCATAAGTTCAGGGTTATCTAACCCCAGCCCGTCTTTATACATTTTTGACATAGTGTCGCAATGGGCATCAAAATAAGTATAAATAAATATCACCTTTATTTCTTCAATATTGCAATATAAAATATGTTGATTTTATTATAAAAATGCTCGCCCGAAAATTTTCAGACGAGCATTTAACTTATTTTACTTTTTCAGCTTCCGCGAGCATATTTTCAATAAAAATCCCATACCCACGTGCTGGGTCATTGACAAATACGTGTGTTACGGCACCGATTAATTTGCCGTTTTGTATAATTGGACTGCCTGACATTCCCTGCACAATACCGCCGGTAATATTTAAAAGTCTTTCATCAGTAATTTTTACAATCATATTTTTGTCATCGGGAGCGTAGCGCATAATTTTTTGGATTTCAATTTCAAAACTTTCTATCTTTTCGCCGCTGACGTTTGCCAAAATTTGTGCTTTGCCTGTTTTGACCTCTGCTTTTGCCCCAACGGGGATTTCCTCCCCAAAACCTAATTCCTGCCCGGGCAATATTCTGCCATATATGCCTTGATTGGTATTTTTCGAAATTATTCCGCAGTCGCTACCGTTTCCCTCAAAAACTCCGTAAAGCTCGCCCGGGCTTCCACGACTACCCTTCTTTACTCCTACAATTTCAGCAGAGGTAATACTTCCCTTGTCAACAGGCATAAGCTCTCCTGTGTCTACATCAGTTATCGGATGACCTAACGCAGCGTACGTGCCGCTATCGTTATCAAAAAAAGTTATGGTGCCAATACCTGCCGTACTGTCACGTACCCATATGCCAAGCTTGTAGCCGTCATCAGTCCTGACAGGGGTTGCAATTTTTGTTTCCTCACGGTTATTACGCAAAACTGTTAGTCTGACAGGTGCGCCTTTCGACTTATCCACAATCTCTGCAAGCTGCTCTACGGTGTGAAGCTCCGTTCCGTTTGCAGCGGTTATTATATCGCCTGATTTTATATCTAAGGCTCTGCCTGTGTCTGTTTTTGTACCATCTTGTGCCACGAGTTGCTCCGTTCCCACACAAATTAGGCCTTTTGTAAACATTTTAATTCCCACAGCCTTACCCCCAGGAGAAAGTGTTATTTGCGGTTCTACGTTTACTGTTACCTCTTTTACGGGAATAAGTCCAAAAAGCTTTACTGTGGCTTCATAGTCGCCGTAGCTTTCTACTGTGCTTGATGCTTCAAGGGTATAGGCAAAGCCCTTTGGTGTTTCGACTGTATTTCCCTCGTAAACGTGAATATTTTTCGGAAAATACACATCACATTCTACAAAAAGCGCTGTGGCACTTACAAGCAAAAGTACAAAAAAAGCGCCTACTCTTTTCTTTATATTCAATTTATCACTCCTCTCGGTCATATGTTTTTAGTATTGACCGAACGAAGAAATTTACTTTATTTATTTTTGGGAAAATCTTCTAAGGATTTGAAGGTATATCCCTGTGATTTTAAATCTTTAATCACTTTATCCAAAACTTCTGCGTTATCTTTGGATACTGCGTGAAGCAAAAGAATTGCGCCGTCGTGCACCCCGTCCATTATCTGGTTGTAGGCGTAGCCTGTGCCCTTCTGGTTGTTTACCTGCCAGTCACAGTAGGCAAAGCTCCAGAAAACATTTGTATAACCCATATCGTTCGTTATTTTTAATGTACGCTCTGAGTATTCTCCCATAGGTGGGCGGAAAAACTTCATTTCCTTACCTGTTAAGTCATAGTAGCTTTGGGTAAGGTTTTCAAGCTCAATTTTTAGCTCTTCATCACTTATATCGGGCATACTTGGATGATTTACTGTATGGTTGCCAACAATATGCCCCTCCGTTGCCATTCGCTTAATTAAATCCTGTTCTTTTTTTATGTAGGGCCCTGTCACAAAAAATGCCGCAGGGACTTTGTTTTCTTTTAAGGTGTCTAAAATTTTTGCAGTATAGCCGTTTTCATACCCCTCGTCAAAGGTAAGGTACAGAGTTTTTTCTTCGTCGCTTTTGTATATGCCACCGTAGGTTTTGAGCATTTCGATTGTGGCTTGCGGAATGTCGGGCGGAGCGTTTTTGTTCTTTTTTAAGCCCCAGCCGTATTTTGTGTTTGAAATTCCATCTGTTGCCACGGTTGCAACTGCATTGTCTATTTCTGTAATTTCTGTTTTAAAAACGCTTTTATCTGCACAGCCTGTAAGTATAAAAACTACTAAAAAAATTAAAACAAGCTTTTTCATAGCTTCCCCCATTAATTTTGTATTATATTTAAAATTATATTTAATTTTTTTCAAATAATTATATTTTTTTAATTGTTATGTAACAATTATAGGATATAATATTTACATAATGGATATTTTTCGACAAAGGAGGGATAAAATGCGTATAAAAATCAACGGAAAACGGTATAACTTTACACCTAACAAAAACACTATGTATGTTGCAGCGGCAATAGTGGTTATTATACTTTTTGGCATTTTACTCCACTCCTGCAGTAATTGGTCTATACGTGGCGCTGAGTATGAAGAGGTTTTAGTAGAATATCCTGTCAAGCAGGTACGCCCCTGTGTTGCACCTGACGGCACACCTACTGCTGATTACTTCACAATTTATCCGCCAAAAGAGGGAGATAAGGTAATATACCTTACCTTTGATGATGGTCCGTCAATAAATGTAACACCACAGATTTTAGATGTTTTGAAAAAATACAGAGTTAAGGCGACCTTCTTTGTTTTAGGTCATTTAGTTGACAAAAATCCTGAAATAATCGAAAGAATGGCTAACGAGGGTCACGCAATAGCAAACCACACCTACACCCACGATTACGATTATATTTATAGCAGTCCCGAGGCATTTTTAGAGGAAATTAACAGAACAAAAGATGCTATCACAAACGCAGGTGGCGATAACGCTTATGCCGGTGTTATTCGCTTCCCTGGCGGAGCATTTCGTGAAGAACGTGCAGAATACAAGCAAATGCTTATTGATAACGACATTGTCTTTGCTAACTGGAACTGTATGACAGGCGATTCTGAAACACAAAACCCCGTTGCCTCCGACCTGATAGCACGTGCAAAGCGTTCATCTGCAGGAGTGTCGGGAACGTCCTTGGTAATGCTTATGCACGACGCAGGCGCAAAACAGGCATCGGTTGATGCGTTGCCTTCTATTATTGAATATTTTAAAGGCGAAGGATATCGTTTTGATGTAATAAGAAGAAAATAACAAAAAGGCGGCAGTGCCTCTATTAGCCGAAACACTGCCTCCTTTTCTTTGTATTAATTTTATAAATCTTTAGTAGATGCTCTAATATATACTACTGTTTCTTTTTTGGGATAAATCAGCAAACACATCACTGCATATATAATAAATTAAATATTTTTAAATATCATCTTGATTTTTGTGTTGTTTTATATTATAATGATTGAGTATGATTTTGGGATGTGGTCCAGCTTGGTAGGGCGCTACGTTCGGGACACGATACTAATCAATTCGCAAGTATCCAGCCGAACTCCCACAAACCTTTTAACACCGCCACTTTCGGGCGACTTAAAAAACAAAATACATGTGGTCAAATCAGTTTTGACCACATGTTATCCCACAGACACGGGAACATAGAAAAATCGAATATTTTTATATCGGGATATAGCGCAGTTTGGTAGCGCGCTTCGTTCGGGACACGGTACTAACCAATTCATTAGTTATCAGCCGAACTCCCAAAAACCTTTTAACACCGCCACTTTTGGGCGACTTAAAAAACAAAATACATGTGGTCAAATCAGTTTTGACCACATGTTATCCCACAGATATGGGAATATAGAAAAAACTAAATATTTTATTTCGGGATATAGCGCAGTTTGGTAGCGCGCTTCGTTCGGGACGAAGAGGCCGCAGGTTCAAATCCTGTTATCCCGACCACCTTAACCTCAGTAACCAAACGGTTTCTGAGGTTTTTGCTTTGTTTGAAAAACCCTAAATTTTGACCACATAAAAACGGCTTTAAATGTGGCTAGACCAATATACCATCATATAACGGAGTCCAATCTATTTTTTTACTCCTTCGTTTCAGTATATCGTCCATTTTGATAAGTTTTGAAATGTTGTTGATATCTATGCCGGTTATATACATAATATCTTCTAATGAGTAATTCGCAGAGAACAATGTTGGGATTAAACTGTTTCTAACAAATTTTGGTGAATAGTCTTTCCATTTATCATCATTTGTTATTTGTGCAAATTTATCGAACACATCATTGATATTCCATTCCTTCATTGGTTTATATCTTTTTTGGTATAACACTTGAAATAAAAATG
>JAZQBQ010000043.1:0-14226 GCA_045545755.1 Congzhengia sp.
GAGGCGAAAACGGCTGCCCTTGGGACAGAGCGCAGGACCACCAATCCATTAAGTACGCATTACTTGAGGAAGCCTGCGAAGCAATGGAATCATTAGACAAAAAAGAGCCTGATAATTTTGCAGACGAATTAGGCGACGTTCTCTTACAGGTTGTTTTCCATTCGCAGATTGCAGCAGAAAAAGGCACATTCACAATCGATGATGTGTTGTATCATATATGCAACAAGCTCATTACCCGTCATACACATATTTTCGGCGACGACAAGACTAATAACAGCGCAGAAGCCTTAGATGTGTGGGAGGCAAATAAAAAAGCCGAAAAAGGACTTAAAACCCAAACTGAAATTATGCGTGATGTGTGCTCGTATTTGCCCCAGCTAATCCGTGCTGAAAAAGTGCAGAAAAAAGCCGCGAAAGTTGGCTTTGACTGGGATAGCATTGACGGCGCATATGATAAACTCAAGGAAGAGATTGACGAAGTAAAATCTGCCAAGACAGATAAAGAACTTGAAGAAGAATTTGGTGACCTGCTCTTCTCTTGTGTTAACGTGGCAAGATTTTTAAAGGTCAATCCGGAAGAAGCCCTGAAAAAAGCAACTGACAAGTTTATCAACAGATTTGAAAAGGTTGAAGATTTAGCTTTGGGCGAAGGAAAAAAACTTGAAAATATGACATTAGAAGAAATGGATATCTTATGGGAAAAGGCTAAGCGATAAGCTTGGCCTTTTTAAATTACATAAAAAAATCGCGGTAAGCTTATGCTTACCGCGACGTGGTGCTCGAAACCGGAATCGAACCGGTACGGGAATCACTTCCCACGGGATTTTAAGTCCCGGGCGTCTGCCAGTTCCGCCACTCGAGCTCACTTGCTTATAATACCACGATTTTCTTTATTTGTCAATAGATTTTTTAATTATTTTATTAAAAACTTAGCAATATTTATTGCATTCTCCTGTAAGACTTTCAAATTCTCATCTTCTGAATTGAAACACCCTCTGATCATTATATATTTGTCAGACACATCAACACCCGCACTTTTTAAAACGCTGCTGTTTGTGAGCGGCATACCAAAAATGTCATCTGCACTCTTTGTTCCTGCCCATTGATTTATAGGCATAAACAACCCTTCCGCGCTTTCCATTTTGACTATTTCGTTCATCATTTTTTCATCAACAATATATATGTACTCCTCTTCTGTAGCAAATGTAGCCATAAGCTTGTTTATAAGTGCAGTATACATATTGGCATCATTTGTCGTTTCTTCTATGAAATTGAGTTGAGAAAAGCTGATGTTCACTTCATCGTTTCCGTCCAAATCAAAACAGACGACCTTACAGGCATCTGTTATGTTATCAGCAGCTTCCTGTTCGATTACGTTACCTGAGATAAAATTTATATTTGTATCATACCTAACTGCCGTGGAAATTTCAATAATCGTATAAACTACAAGCACAATTACCGCTATACCGATTAATATGTGATACTTATAGTAATCCCACACATAGGAGAACCACTCTTTTGTAAAAGCTTTGGGAAGAACAATTTTTTCAGCCATAAAAACACCTCAAAATATTTATAGTTGAATTATATTATTTACACTCTTTAATGTCAAGTGGGATTAATTTAATTTACAAATTGTTGACTATTTTTTTAAAAAGTGCTATTATATTCAATAGTGAGTTCGAAACCTTCCTCACTTAAAACAAAACTAAAGGAGAAATTTAATATGAAAAGGAATTCAAAATTTTTGGCTCATTCTGCCATCATTGCAGCTCTGTACGTTATTTTGACCTATCTTGCAAATGTGTTAGGTTTAGCCTCCGGCGCAGTTCAGGTGCGATTTTCTGAAAGCTTAACTATACTTCCAGTGTTTACTCCTGCAGCAATACCGGGACTGTTTATTGGTTGCTTTATTTCAAACATTTTGTCAGGTTGTGTAATTTGGGATGTAGTTTTTGGTAGTGTTGCCACCCTGCTTGGCGCAATATTTACCTACCTGTTAAGAAAACACAAAAAACTTGCCCCCATACCGCCGATACTTGCAAATACAATCATTGTTCCCTTTGTTTTAAAATTTGCATACGGTCTGCCTGCCGGTCTTGGTTATTTTGTTTTGACGGTCGGAGCTGGAGAAATTATTTCCTGCGGGATTTTGGGCACAGCCCTGCTCCTCTATCTGCAAAAATACGAAAATGCTATAAAATGGTAAACTAAACCGCCCAGTGGGCGGTTTTTTTGTTAAATCATTGTAAAAATTGTTTTTTTCTATTTACACAAACTGTAAAATAAAGTATAATTATATGTAGATTATAAGGAGTGATATTATGCTTAGGACATTGTTTTCCGGCGGATTTAATATAAATACTGTTGTTTATGCGCTAATGTTAATCGTCGTTGTTATACTTTCATTGAGTGTACACGAATTATCTCACGGGTTTGCTGCATGGAAGCTTGGCGACCCTACTGCAAAGTATGACGGAAGATTATCATTAAACCCTCTGCGTCACTTAGACCCCTTTGGCACACTTTCTATGCTCTTCTTTGGTTTTGGCTGGGCAAAGCCCGTTATGATAAATCCTAATTACTTTAAGAATTTAAAGCGAGATACAGCTTTGGTTTCTTTGGCTGGTCCACTGTCTAATTTCTTACTGGCTTTTGTTGGTATGTTTGGACTTCTCTACTTATATCCGTTGACAAAGAGCCTGTATGTGTTTGAATTTTTCTCAATATGGGTTATTGCAAACATCAGCTTGGGTGTATTTAATCTTATCCCCATACCGCCGTTAGACGGCTCTAAGATTTTTCTTTCTTTGCTCCCAAGAAGGGTATATTATGAGATATTAAGATACGAGCAATTCGGATTTGTTGTACTGATTATAGCTTTGTATTTAAATGTGTTAGATCCTGTTTTAGACTTTTTGATTAACGGAATATACACAATCTTATTCTACGCTGCAGGAGGTGGCTTGCTGTAATGCAACAGCTTGAAATTGCGCAAAATTTACAAAACGAGGAAGAAGAGAGCCGCCACGCAGTAAAACTCGATGTTTTTGAAGGTCCTTTAGAGCTTTTACTCCATCTGTTAAAAAAGAATAAGGTAAGCATATATGATATTCCGATTGTCAGCATTACTGAGCAGTATTTTGAATATATGAACACTTTAAAGGAATTTGACATCGAATATTCCAGTGAATTTGTGGTAATTGCAGCAGAACTTTTATATATAAAGTCAAAGATGCTTCTACCCAAGAGAGAGGAAGAAAACGCAGAAGACCCCAGAGCAGATCTCGCTAAACGTTTGGCAGACTATCAACGTATGAAGGCGGTTTCTGAAATTTTAAAAGAAAAGGAATTTTCTGATTACTATAATTTCTATAAAGAGCCTGACGTTCTTCCCAAACGCGAAGCAGATTATTCTGATCAAAGCTTTGAAATAAACATTTTGTTCGACGCATTTTTGTCTGTACTTGACAAAAACGAGAGAAAAGCACCACCCCCTAAAAGTGCATTTGGCGGTGTTGTAGGCAGGGCCACTGTTTCTGTAAAGTCAAGAGCAGACTTTATTCGCACAAAGCTCAATTCAAAGAAAAAGGTTACTTTTACCTCTTTATTTGAGGGCGACGACTCAAGACCCTCTATCATTGCCACATTTTTGGCGTTGCTTGAAATGATTAAGCTTGAAATGATTAAAACCAAAATTTCCGGCAATGATATATATTTAGAAAAACTTAAGGACGGTGAAATTATAGATGAATATTGATGCCGTAATAGAAAGCCTGTTATTTGTGGCAGGCGACGGACTTGCTGTCTCTCATATCGCAGAAATTTTAGAAATTAATGAAGATGAAGTAAAAGTTCACGTGGACAAGCTTAAAGCTTTTTACGAAGAAAATAACCGAGGTTTGGAAATTGTAGAATACGATGGTTACGTACAATTAAAAACTCCTGAGGAGCATTTTATATACGTTACAAAGCTCGCAGAATCAAAGAGAAAGCAACCTCTCTCCCCTGCGGCATTAGAGGCACTATCCATCGTTGCATACCATCAGCCCGTAACACGAAGCAGTGTAGAATTTATTCGTGGTGTAAATTCAGATGGTCCAATATCAAGACTTGTAGAACGCGGTCTTATTGAAGAAAGCGGAAGATTAGACGCTCCAGGGCGTCCTATTCTCTACTCAACAACCAAGGAATTTTTAAGAAGCTTCGGTTTAAATTCATTATCTGATTTGCCTGATATTGAAGATTTAGCGCAACAGTTCCCTTACATAACAAGTAATGCAGCGGACGGCGAACAGCTTGAGGTTGCAGAAGAAAATGTCGAAGTACAGGAAGAAGAAAATCAGTAAGTAGGTGATTTTGTTGACAGTTGCATTAATTATAATTTTTGCGTTAATACTGTTAATAGGTGCATTTTTAATAACTCCCCTGCAGTTCGGTCTGGAGATAGTTAAAACTGCCCGCAAAAACAAAACACTGTTGTATTTTAGACTTTTTGGTATTCCTATAAAAATTCCCTTAAATCCTGAGGCAAAAAGCGAAAACAAAAGCCAAAAAATCAAGCAGCGAAAAGAAAGTCCCCTTTCTTTTGAGAATTTCAAAGAAAATATATCAGATTTTAAGGAAATGTACGAAACCTCAAAAGCAGACTTAAAGGATATGCTCTCATACGTAAGGCACCATATATCTGTCGAGCGTATTGATTTTGAAATCAGATTTGGCTTTGATAATGCTGCAGCCACTGGCATTTCTACAGGTGCTATCTGGGGAATGGGAAGCTTTATTTTAAAGGTAATTGATACATTAATTGGCATAAAAAAGATAAATATGCAGGTAAATCCTGATTTTAATAACAAAATCTTTGAAATTTATTCCAAAACTATCTTGATTATGCGACCAATTCATTTTATAATAATATTGAAGAAGGTCATAAAAACTTATATGTATATTAAAAATAAAATAAATAATATAAAAGGCGGTGCGTAATATGGCAGAACATCCTATTAACGGTTTAATGGAAACAGCAATGCAAAGTATCAAAGATATGGTAGACGTAAATACCATCGTTGGCGAGCCTGTTGAGTCAAAAGACGGCACAGTAATCATTCCTATTTCTAAGGTGTCATTTGGTTTTGGTGCAGGTGGCTCTGATTTCGGTCAGAAAAACTTAGCAACCTCTGACGCTAACTTCGGTGGCGGTTCAGGCGGAGGTGCAACAATTGAGCCTGTTGCATTTATGGTTGTAGGTCATGAGGAAATCAAACTTATGCCCGTTGAAAAGAACACTTCTCCTGCTCAGGACATAATTGACAGTGTTCCCACAATTATTGACAAGGTTGTAAAAGTTTTTAAGAAAAAGGACAAGCCTCAAGAAGAAGCAGCAAAACCTGCAGATGAGGCAGCAACTGTTGAAACAGTTTAATTGAACTAAAAAATCGGAAAGCAATATGCTTTCCGATTTTTTGTTGTTAAATATTTTCACACTGTACTTTAAATTCTCCATTTTCGGCAGAAACTTTAATTTTACAATGTTGCTTTGCTTCGCCCCTGATTACCAAGGACGCAATAGAATTCTGTATATGCTTCTCTATGGTACGACGCAAAGGACGCGCGCCAAATTTGGGGTCGTAGCCTTTTTCTAAAATCAATTCCTTTGCATCGTCTGTCACTTCAAGAATAATTTCTTTTCTGAACAGTTCTGTTGCAAGCTCTTTAATCATAAGGTCTACAATACCAACCAAATTATCACGAGTTAAAGATTTAAAGGTAATAACATCGTCTACTCTGTTTAAAAATTCAGGTCTGAAAATTTCTTTTAATGCTGCTGCGGTTCTGGCAGAAGCCGTATCGTCTTCTGTTTTATTAAAACCGAGATTTGCAGAACGTACCTGAGAGCCGGCATTTGATGTCATAATAATAACTGTATTTTCAAAATTAACAATTCTGCCATGGCTGTCTGCTACTCTGCCATCGTCTAAAATCTGCAAGAGAATATTGAAAACATCTGCGTGTGCCTTTTCGATTTCGTCTAACAAAATAATTGAGTATGGTTTTCTTCTCACTTTTTCTGTTAACTGACCTGCATCATCATATCCCACGTACCCCGGAGGTGCACCGATTAATTTTGAAACCGTGTGCTTCTCCATATATTCGGACATATCTATTCTTATCATTGCTTCTTCTGAATCAAACATAACACGTGCTAATGTTTTGGCAAGCTCTGTTTTACCTACACCTGTAGGACCTGCAAAGATAAAGGAAACAGGACGGCGGGCACGAGTCAGGCGTGCTCGGTTTCTGCGGATTGCTTCTGAAACTATTTCTACCGCGTGATCCTGACCTAAAACGTGCTCTTTTATTCTGTTTTCCAGATTTAAAAGCTTTTCACTCTCGGTTTCTGTCAGGCTCTTAACGGGAATTTTTGTCCAGTCCTCAATAACTTCTGCAATATTCTCCAAGGTAAGAGTTGTGTCTATTCCTGATGCATTAAGCTTATTAATTTCTTCTACCAAAGCACATTCTTTTGCTTTTAATTCTGCAGCTTTTTGGTAATCCTCAGTTGAGTCACTTGAAACTGCGTTTTCTTTTTCAATTTGCACTGCTTTTAGTTTATCATTAAGTTTTTTAAGCTCGATAAGCTTAACATTCTGAAGATTAGCCTTTGAACCCGCTTCATCAATAACATCTATCGCCTTATCAGGCAAGAAACGGTCTGTAATATATCTTTCTGCAAGATATACTGACTGTTCAATTACGTCATCAGAAATCTTGACTCTGTGGTAACTTTCGTAGTAATCCTTGATACCCTTTAAGATTTCAACTGTATCTTCCATTGTAGGTTCGTCTACCATTACAGGCTGGAATCTGCGCTCTAAAGCTGAGTCCTTTTCAATGTGCTTTCTGTATTCATCTAAGGTGGTAGCGCCCAAAACCTGAATATCGCCACGAGCCAACGCCGGTTTTAAGATATTTGCTGCACTCATAGCACCTTCAGCGTCGCCTGCACCTACAATATTGTGGATTTCGTCTATTACTAAAATGATATTACCAAGTTTTTTAGCTTCTTCTAAAATCTTTTTAAGTCTTGATTCAAACTGACCTCTAAACTGCGTACCTGCAACAATCGCTGTAAAATCAAGAAGATACACTTCCTTATCAAAAAGCTTAGCAGGAACACGTTTTTCTACTATTCTGACTGCCAAACCTTCAGCAATTGCAGTTTTGCCCACACCGGGCTCACCTAAAAGAACAGGGTTATTTTTTGAACGTCTGTTTAAAATCTGTATCACTCGGCTGATTTCTTGCTCTCTGCCCACAATTCTGTCTATTAACTTATCCTTGGCTTTTGCAGTTAAATTGGTACCAAAGCTATCTAAAATTCGCTTTTCTGCTTTTTTGTTGGGACGCTTTGCGGTTTTTACACCACCGCCACCTGCGGACGGCTCAACGTCATTATTGTCGCCAAATATATTTCCAAAACCATTCATCATAGCCAAAGGCATATTTCCAGGATCGTATTCCTCGTCGCTCTCAGGGTCATAGTCCCCCAATGAGCTCATAAATTCATTCATACCGTTATTTATTTCATCAAGCTGCTCAGGTGTTATACCCATATTCTTCAATATATTATCAACAGGGCCAATGTTTAATTCCCTTGCACACTTTAAGCAATATCCTTCATTTGATTGATTGTTTGTTTTGGGGTCTGTTCTGTTAATAAAAAGAACTGCAGGATTTTTCTTGCATCTCATACATAACATAATTATCATCTCCCTTTTTGTATTCGGACTTTATTTTAGCACATTTTTTTCGATTTATAAAGTATTTTTTTCAATTGTTCACAACTTAGAAATATTTAAGTCTTTTTTGAATACCTGTATACTTTTAAGGCAATAATGATTTTAGAAAAATCTTCATAAGGCAGGTACAAAAAATGATTAATAAAGTTGAAATTTGCGGTGTAAATACATCTGAACTTCCCCTTTTAAGTGAAAAAGAAAAAAACGAACTTATGATTAAAATTAAAGAAGGCGATGAGGGCGCTCGTCAAAAATTCATCGGCGGCAATTTACGCCTGGTGCTGAGCGTTATTCAACGCTTCACTCACAGAGACGAAAATGCAGATGATTTGTTCCAGATTGGTTGTATCGGTTTAATAAAAGCAGTTGATAATTTTGATTTAAAGCATAATGTAAAATTTTCCACTTATGCAGTACCTATGATCATTGGCGAATTACGTCGCTATCTCAGAGATAATACACCAATTCGTGTGAGTCGTTCGTTGCGTGACATCGCATACAAAACTCTGCGTGCCAAAGAAGACTATATAAATCTGCATTCCAAAGAACCGACCGTTGAAGAATTATCACAAATTTTAGAAATTCCAAAGGAAGACATCGTTTTTTCGTTAGAGGCAATTCAGGACCCTGTGTCGCTGTTTGAACCTGCATATAATGACGGCACAGACACCCTTTATATAATGGATCAGGTAAAGGACAAAAAAAACACAGACGAATCCTGGCTTGAAGAAATCGCTCTGAAAGAAGCCATGGCACGTCTGTCTGAACGTGAAAAACACATTGTAAATCTTCGTTTTTTCTCAGGAAGAACGCAAATGGAGGTTGCCGAAGAAATAGGCATTTCACAAGCGCAGGTATCACGTCTTGAAAAAAATGCCTTAGAACGTATGAGAAAATATATTTAGTTATCTTCTATAATATTATTTGCACGTTTGAGCAGAGTTGCTGCAGAAATCGGGGAAATGTACACTCTACTTTCGTTGTCTGACTCGGTAAGGATATAGGACTTGGGCAAATCCTCCGAAACATTGACAACGAACCCCTCTTCTTCTGCAACTTGCAGAAATTCTCGGGTTATTTTTGATATAGTGGTCAATTCCAAATCAAAAATTGCTATTATATCTTTTTGCAGTACAACAGTATCTCCGCCTAAATGCACGTACATCTTTTTTCTCCTTAGATTATCTTTCCGTTTTCTATGTGAATTAGATTTGCATCATTTACAATTCCTATTTCGTCTGCGTCAGTACAGGTAATAATGACCTGCTTATTTACAATTTTTCCAACAAGATATGAACGTCTGGTAGAATCTAGTTCCGACATAATATCATCAAGCAACAGCACGGGATACTCTCCCATATCCTCATAAATCATATCAGCCTGAGCAAGCTTAAGTGCCAATACTGCGCTTCTGTGCTGTCCCTGAGAGCCGTAGGTTTTAATATCCTTTCCTTCGGTGTATATGTCAAAATCATCTCTGTGGGGACCATACATTGTAAAGCCCTGCTCAATTTCTTTGTCTATAGAATTATCAAGCTTTTCTTTAAATTCTTCTTTTGTTTCAAAGGCAGCTTTATACTTTATTTCAAAATTCTCGCCACTTATTTCATAATGAATTTGCTTTGAAAATTCATATAGCTTTTCAACAAAGTTTTTGCGGTAATTGATGATTGCCATACCATATTCTGCAAGCTTTTCGTTCCAGACAAAAAGCGTTCCTTTAGCAGAATTATCGGGAGAAAATCTTAGTTTTTTTATAAGGTTATTGCGCTGTTCAAGCACCTTGTTGTAACGTCTTAAGATATGGTAATATTTTGGGCGCATCTGACTCAAGGCAATGTCTAAAAACCGACGTCTTGCATTTGGGGAACCCTTGGTCAAATTCAGTTCATCAGGCGAAAACAGAATTACGCAAAACTTACCAATCAAATCACTCATTTTACTTATGGGAACATCGTTGATTTTTATTTGTTTCTTTCTGTCCCGTCTTATTACAATTTCTATTTCGTTTGTGCGTATAGAATCTTCAAACTCCACGCATACGCGTGTAAAGCTTTCATCAAAATTAATAAGCTCTCTGTCCTGCTGTGTACGGAATGATTTACCGATAGAAAAAAGGTACAGTGCCTCTAAGGCATTTGTCTTTCCCTGAGCGTTATTGCCGTACAAAATATTTGTTGCAGGTAAAAAATCAAACTCTTCATTTTTGTAATTTCTAAAGCCTGAAAGCTTAAGTTTTTTTACAAACATCCTATCTACTCCACACAAATTTCCTCTGTCAATTCATCAGGTATCTCTACTAATACCTTATCTCCCGGGTACACCTTTTTTCCTCTCATAGTGCAAACCTCGCCGTTATATTTAACTAAGCCGTCCCAGATAATTTCTTTTGCAAATACGCCGCTGTCAACGATACCGGAAAACTTCAAAAGCTGGTCCAGTTTTATATACTCGGTTGTTATTTTAATATTCATATACTACTCCCTATTTTCAAGGTTTTTAACCAGTTCTTCCACTATTTTCTGTGTGTCCTGGTCAGTTTCTAAGCTCTCTTTTATCTTGTTTATACCGCTGATGATTGTAGCGTGGGTTCTGCCGCCCAATTCCTGACCTATTTTAGGTAAGCTAAGATTGGTAAACTCACGAAGAAGATACATTGCAATCTGCCTTGCGTAAGCTATTTCTAATGTTTTCTTTTTAGATAAAATCTCATCAGATGTAATATTAAAATAATTTGCAACTATTGATAAAATATACTCTGTATTAACGTGAGGATCATCAGTTCTCTTTATGTACTCGTTTATGGCATCGTCAGCAACTTCTTTTGTCAAGGGCTTGCCCATAAGTACGTTATATGCCATCAGGCGTTTTAGTACACCCTCTAAATTTCTGATATTTGACTTTAAGTGTTCTGCAATATAAAAAATTATATCGTCAGGCACGGCAAAGTTTTCTTCACTTGCCTTTTTCTTAAGGATTGCAACTCTTGTTTCCAGATCAGGTCGCTTAATATCCGCAATAAGACCCCATTCATAGCGTGAACGCATACGTTCTTCCAGCTCTTTTAATTCAACAGGCGGTCTGTCGGATGTAATAATTATCTGCTTGTGTGATTCATACAATGCATTAAATGTATGGAAAAATTCTACCTGTGTCTGGTCCTTGTTTGAAATAAACTGAATATCGTCAATTATCAAAACATCGCAAGTACGGTACTTGTTTCTGAATTCCACTGACCCGCTGCCGCTGATAATTGTATTAATAAATTCAGTTGTAAAGTTTTCACTGGTAACATACAGAACATTGGCTTCAGGCTTTCTTAACTTGATTTCATTACCGATAGCGTGAGCAAGGTGCGTTTTTCCAAGACCGGGACCACCGTATATGAACAAGGGATTAAATGCCGAACCTGGTTTTTCACATACCGCCTTTGCACCTGCGTGAGCGTATTTATTAGACTCGCCTACCACAAATGAAGAGAAAGTATATCTGGGATTAAGCGTTGTTGCGTCATCATTTCTTGTGTGTTCAACTTCTACAGTCAGGCAATCAGGCAACGGCTCATCAAAATCAATCAAAACCACATCATATACCTCATCTGCCACTGCATTAATTGCTTTGGTTATCTCTTCTAAGTACATTGATGATACGATTTCATAATGCAATTCCGTAGGCATCTTAAGGTATATTTTATTGTGCGATATACCAACTGCATTCAATCGTTCAATCCAATGGTCGTATGCAGTTTCGCTAAGCTTCTCTTTTAAAAGTTTTAGCGCTTCGTTCCATATATATGCTAATGTTGCTTTCATCTTATGTTACCTTCCTAATCGTTTTTTCTGATAAGAATTTCCGTTATATCAGAGAAATTCTCCTGTCTTATATCATCCGCAGTAAAGAACGCCGTAGCACCGCACGTGCAGCATTCCAATACAATCCCATTTTCTAAAACATCCAGGTCAATCAATACAGAGTCACATTCACAGCGAAGCCCTCCGTCTTCGGATAATTGCTGGATTTTATCAAGAGCTTTTAATATGACAATTCCGTTCTTACCGGCGTGCTCTATGCCGCAAGTAGTGAGAATTTCGTTAACATATTTATTGTTTTCTTCTACTGCCTGTTTTATTTTGTCCTCATCGCCAATAAACACAAGCCCCATCAAAAGCTCCGGACAGGAAAATTCAAAAAAGTGCTGATGTAAAAGTTCTGCCAATGGCACTACGTATTCGTGATTTTTTTCACACACCTGACAACCAACGGTAATTGAATACGCCCTGTCGCTTTTATATGAAATTTTAAGGGCAGATTTACCACAGTCGCACGATACGGAAATACCCTTGTTTCCTGACAGTTCAAAAAGATTGAACTTGCCGTAGGCAACCTCTCCGCACCCCGGACAAACATATGCAATTGTCCTGTTAAAATCAATTACCATTTTACTTCCTCACTTTTTTGTCGACTAATCTTTATAATACTACAAATCACAAAAAAAGTCAATTGAAATACTGAAGTTACAAAATAAAAAACTCCCGAAAAAATCGGAAGTTTTTTGGTTAATTTTTTCCCTTTTTAATCTCTTCATATTTGTGCTTTGTCGCTATACCGCCTCTTATGTGTCTGTCAGCCTTATTTTCTGACAAAACTGTCTTAACATTTTCAGCCAGCTTTTTGTTTATGTGCCAAAGACGCTCGGCAACATCTTTATGTACTGATAGAGGAACATTGATACTTTTCTTCTAGTCCTATGTCGGCAAGTAATCTTAAGTATATGTCAATATGTCCGTCTTCCGACACTTCAATTCGGTCTATGACTCGTTTTAGCATCTCGTTGGTAATCTCTGCGGTGCTTAAGATATCGCCTATACTCTTGAATGTATCGGTTAGTCCGTATTCGAGCTTATCTGCCTGTGTGATACCGAACCTCACCATCTTAATTTTCTCTTCCAACTTTTTAATTTCGGCATTGGTAGATTCGGTCTTTTCTTTTAAATCTTCCATTGAGATGACCTCATTGTCATACATATCAACATATCTTTGTCGGCTTTTTTTGAGTTTTTCTATCTCTTTCGCTATCTCTTTTTCCGTTTTAAGATTTTGGTGCATCGGCTCGTAATTCTTGTTGAAGTCTTTGATTATTTTTTTAATAACCTTTTGCTTGTCCTCAATTAAGCCTGTAAGATACTTTTTGATAGACTCAAGCAATTCACCCTCATCTATGACCGTCTTGTTATTACAGAAATCTGCTCCATTGATATTCCGTCCGCAACATACCCAGGTGTATTTGTAACCGCTTTTCACTTTTCTTTTCGCTTGCCTGAAGAAGTGCCCGCAGTCAGTGCATTTAAGTAAGGTGCTGAATACATGCTTACAGTCCTTTCGCTGTCCCTGAGAGAATTTTTGTTTGTTTATTTCCATCTTCTTTTGAGCAAGCTCAAAGGTGTTCATGTCTATTATTGCAAGGTCGGGTCTCTCGGTAACTTTCCATTCTTCTTCAGGTTTATAAATTCTGTCTCCTGTCAGAAAATCCTTTACTTCTTCTTTGCCATTGATGATAATTCCGCAGTACATTCTGTTAGTGAGAATTCTGCAAATTCCGTTTTGGGTCCATTTGCATCCTCGCTTTGTCTTTATATTTTCTTCGTTAAGGATTTTTGCGATTTTGCTTGCACCATATTCTTCGTTTATGTACATTTGATATATTCGCCGTACTACATTTGCTTCGAAGGTGTTAATGTTTAGGTTAAAGTAATCGCCGATAGTCTTGTCATAACCGAATATGATGTTTGGCACTCTGCCTTTTTCTGCATTAAGGCTTTTACTAAACTTGATTCTCTTGGATGTGTTTTCGCTTTCCTGTTGTGCTACCATCGCAAGCATGGTGAGCACCAATTCTCCGTCTTCGGTTGATAAATTAGTATTTACGAATACAACCGGAATTCCTATCGCTTTCAGTTCTCTGATTGATTGCAGAAAGTCCACCACATTTCTTGCCATTCTCGATATGTCCTTGGTTACTACCATATCGAATTTGCCAAGCCTTGCATCTCTCATAAGTCTCATAAATTCAGGACGCTTTTTCATCTGCGTTCCCGAAATGCCTTCGTCTGCATACATATGAACAATTTCGTGTTTGTTTCTTTCGGCAAATTCGCCGTAGAATTTCTTCTGCATTTCCAAACTATTCAGCTGATCAGTTTTGTCAGTTGATACTCTGCAATATGGAGCTATTCTCATAAATAATTTCCTCTCTTTCTGTGGTTTTGTAACACACAACATACCACACAATTTTTCAAAAGTCCACGAAGGAAATTCACCTTCTTTAAGAAAATACTCCGCCTAAAGAATCATCATTCAGGCGGAGTATGTTTGCTATGTATTCCTTAATCCAAATCACTACTTGATTCAGAGTTTTTATTCTCACTAT
>JAZQBQ010000044.1:0-2416 GCA_045545755.1 Congzhengia sp.
TTTTTCAGACGGAGACTACCTGTTTTTTGGCAAGGAATCTTACGGCTTGCCCGAACCTTTGCTAAAGGAAAATTACGACAAATGTATTCGTATTCCAATGAGTGCAGGCTCGAGGTCTTTAAATCTTTCTAACGCAGTTGCTATTGTGCTTTATGAAGCACTCCGCCAGCTGGAATATTGCGACTTGTGCGAAGAAGGGGAGCTCACAGGCAGAGCTGATTAAGGAGAAAACAGTGGAAAAGTATGTAAAAATTAAGGGTTTTGGCGAAGATTTTACACCAAAGCACATATTTGAATGCGGTCAGTGCTTCAGGTATCACAAAGAAGCTGATGACAGCTATACAATAGTTGCAAAGAACAGGATAATAAACGTATCAAAATTAGACGATGACATAATATTAAAAAACACAACCGATGAGGAGGTTGCTGATATCTGGTATGATTATTTTGATTTGAATACCGATTACTCTAAAATCAAAACAGCACTTTCCGTTGATGAACACCTGAAAAAATCTACAGATTTTGGTGGCGGAATAAGAATATTAAATCAGGATATTTGGGAATGTATAGTTTCTTTTATAATTTCTGCCAATAATAATATTCCAAGAATTCAGGGAATAGTAGAAAGATTTTGCAAGCGTTACGGTGAAAAAACATCTTATAACGGCAGTACATACTATACTTTTCCTGACGTGGATAAATTAAAAGATATAAAAAAAGAGGACCTATCATTTTTGCGTGCAGGGTACAGAGATTCTTATTTGATTGATGCGATAGAAAAAGTATATAATGGAGAAGTGGTTTTGGAAGATTTTACAAATCACACCACTCAAGAGGCAAAAAAAGAGTTGCTCAAAATCAAAGGCATAGGCAACAAAGTGGCGGACTGCATACTTTTGTTTGGCGACAGAAGACGTGAAACCTTTCCTGTGGATGTGTGGGTTAAGCGGTCGATTTCAGAACTTTATAAGGATGAAATTGCAGATTTGTCAATTCACGAATTCGCGCAGAAAAAATTTTCAAACCTTGCAGGATATGCACAGCAATACTTGTTTTATTATATGAGAGAAAATTCAGCAGGAGGTAAAACCAATGGCTAAAACAAAAACTTTTGAAGAATCAATGGAAGAACTTGAAAAAATAGTAGGCAGTTTAGAAGAAGGTGAGTGTTCTTTGGACGAGGCGGTAAAACTCTTTGAAAAAGGTGTAAAAATTTCAAACGAGTGTAACACGGCCCTTGACAAAGCTGAGCAGAAAATAAAAATTCTGACTGAAAACGACGTACCTGAAACAAGCAAGGGGGACGAGTAAATGGATTTTTACAAAGAGTTTGAGGGGCGTATTTTAGAGGTAAACAAGAACCTTGAAAAATACGTGGAAGAAAGAGAATGTCCTCAGGGAACTATTTATAAATCAATGAATTACAGCATAAAAGCAGGCGGCAAGAGAATAAGACCTGTTTTGATGCTGGCTGCAGCAGAACTTGTGGGAGGAAATGTTGACAGCGTTATGCCCTTTGCTTGTGCTTTGGAGATGATTCACACTTATTCTTTGATTCACGATGATTTACCCTGTATGGATAATGATGATTTGCGCCGTGGTAAGCCTACAAATCACAAGGTCTTCGGAGAGGCAATTGCAGTGTTAGCAGGCGATGCGCTCCTAAACTGTGCGTTTGAAACTATGCTGAAAAACACAGATGTTTCGCCCAATATGACTTTGGCGGCTATGTCTGAGATTGCGGCTGCATCAGGTGCCGAGGGAATGATAGGCGGACAAGTAATAGATATTGAGTCAGAGGGAAAGACTATTGATGCAGTTACGCTGATGACGATGCACCTTCATAAAACAGCAGCACTTATTATGGTTGCAGCAAAGGTAGGCGCACTATTGGGCGGTGGCAGCAGAGAAGACCTGATGGCTATGGAAGAATTTGCAAGATACTTAGGCATCGCATTTCAAATAAAAGATGACATTTTAGACATTGTGGGTAGTGAGGAGTCCTTAGGTAAGAAAACAGGTGTTGACGGTTTGCTTCAAAAATCTACTTTTGTAAGTATATACGGTATGGAGCAATCCGAAATCCTTTTAAAAGACTACACACAAAAGGCTGTGGAAGTGCTGTCACAATACGGCGAGAGGGCAGAATTTTTAATTGAATTATCAAAGTTTTTACTGGCGCGTGAGAATTAATTTTTTGTTAAAAATTAAGAAATAATACTTTACTATTTTCAAAAAATATGTTATATTAACGTTGTTGTTAAATTATATTAATAAGTTAATAAACTTAGGTGGTGCAGTATCCTAGTCAGATCTGCTTGTTCCCAGGACGGACCTAAAAAGCCGTTAAAGGGCACATCGATGAAGTTTCTGGTGCTTGCTTTCGATGCCAGTCGGGGGTTGGTGCTGGAAGTTA
>JAZQBQ010000045.1:0-2815 GCA_045545755.1 Congzhengia sp.
ATATATTTTTACAATAACGAAAGAATTCAACTAAAAACAAAACTGACACCACTAGAAAAGCGATGTCAGTATGTTGCTTAAAGTAAATATTCTACTATAGGCGTCCTTTTTTGTACTGTCTGCACAAAATGGTGCAGTTCAGTGTGCGGTCTGTCTTTTTTTATTTAATTTAGAACAGTATTACAATAAACTGCGATACAAGCACAACTGCAACAAGTGCAATTGGGTATGTTGCTGCATAAGCCGCGGCAACATCCTCTGTTTCCGCAACATGGATAAGCGTTCCAAGTGCAGGTGTACTTGTCATACCGCCTGTAATTGAGCCTAATATGTTGAGCACATCAATTTTAAGAACATACTTAGCAAATATAAAACCAATAATCATAGGTAAAATTGTCATGGCTACACCATAGAAGAAGTAGTCAATTTTAAATTCCTGAACAAATCTTGCACCACCGGCAATACCGGCACCAATCAAGAACAACACAAGTCCAAGTTCTCTAAACACCTTGAGTGTTGTTATTGAAGGCATAATATTAATTTTTCCGACTTTGCCAAAATGTCCGAATACCAATGCGGTAAGCAAGCAACCGCCTGTTGTTGTCAATGAGAATGTTGTTCCGTCAAGTCCTTTGCTTGTTAGGGGTATTTTAATCATACCAATTAAAATACCTATTACTGCAGCAATAGCAAAAGGAGCAATACCAAAATCATCAAGTTCAATAAGTTTACCTGACTGTTTATTAACTGATTTGCCCTCCTCCGCAGACACAAGCTTTGCTCTTTCTTCATCCATATTTACCTTTAAGATTTTAGGTAATAACTGAACAAACAAAACAACACCTATAACGCCAAATATGTATGCTATACCGTAACCAACTGATACAAGCTGCTCCATTTCAGGTGTTGAAACCGAGGCTTTAGCCGCAGAAAACGCAGGTGTTGATGTAAGAGCACCGGCAAAAATACCCGATACTATCGCAGAAAGCTTTTCAGTATCTGCCTCTCCCATAAACTGACCTACATAAACACAACCAACAGCTACAAGTCCGCCAACAACAATTATTACTAATCCCAAAAGCACATACGATGTAAAATTCTTTTTCATATTGCCAAAAAACTTAGGGCCGGCAATGAAACCAACCGATGCCACAAAAAGAATTAATCCCATATTTTCTACAATTTTAAGAGCATTCGTTGTGTCAGGAAGCTGTACACTTAAATCATCGTAAAATAAACAACCAAATACCAATGCTACCAAAAACACACCTGCTGTACCTAAAGAAACACCTTTAATTGTTATTCTTCCGATAGCGTAACCAACTGCCGCAATGGCAAAAACACAAAACACCAGAAAAGTAATTCCAGTAATAGGGATAACTCCCCCAAATAAATTCATTTAAAAGACCTCTTTTCTTTTTTATGAAATCTACGTGATACAAGGATAAGGGCAATCTGCCCCTATCCTTGATTTCTCTTATTATTTCTTTCTTGTGTAATCGGGTAAAAGCACAGGGGAAACTTTTTCTGTTTCAATGTTAGCTTTTTCGATTTCAGCTTCAAATTTTGCGATATGGTCAAGTGTTAACTTGCCAACTGTAACATCTTTGCACTTTGCACCTGCGCTCTGACCTGCAATACGGCCAAATACGATGATGTCAAGCAATGAATTACCCATAAGACGGTTTTTGCCGTGGATTCCGCCAACAGCTTCGCCGGCAACATACAGGTTTTCAATGTTTGTTGTCATACAGTCGGGGTTGATATCAAGACCACCGTTCTGGTAGTGCAATGTGGGGTAAACCAAGATAGGCTCTTTACGAATATCAATGCCGTATTTTGCGAACATTCTCCACATAGCAGGAATTCTGCTCATAATAGTACCTTCGCCACCGATTTCTTCAATCATAGGAGTATCGAGCCATACACCTAAGCCATTGCCTGTATCTACGCCGTTTCCTCGCTCACGACATTCACGGATGATTGATGCTGCTGACACGTCACGTGTTTCTAACGGATGCATAAATACTTCACCATTTACGTTAACGAGTTTTGCACCGAGTGAGCGTACTTTTTCAGTAACTAAAGCACCGAAAATCTGTTCAGGGAACGCTACGCCTGTGGGATGGTACTGTAAGGTTTCAGCATATAAAAGCTTTGCACCTACACGATAGCCTAAAACCAGACCGTCTGCTGTCGCACCGTAATGATTTGATGTGGGGAAACCCTGATAGTGCATACGACCTGCACCACCTGTTGCGATGATAACAGTTTTAGCTTTTGCTACCATAAGTTCTTTTGTTTCCATATTCATCAACACTGCACCGGCAGCCTTGCCATTTTCATCCAAAATAAGCTCAATAGCTGCTGTAAAGTCAATAACGGGAATGTTACGGTTTAACACTTCATCACGGAGTGTTCTCATAATTTCTGCACCTGAGTAGTCTTTTGCTGCGTGCATTCTCTTTCTTGATGTACCGCCACCGTGTGTTGTAATCATTGTGCCATCAGCGTCTTTATCAAATTCAACACCTAAGTTTGATAACCACTGAATAGCTTCAGGAGCATTGCATACAAGCTGTGATAAAAGTTCACGCTTTGCTGCAAAATGACCGCCACCAAATGCATCTACAAAGTGAGTTGCAGGTGAATCGTTAGGCTTGTCTGCAGCCTGGATTCCACCCTCTGCCATCATTGTGTTGGCATCGCCAATTCTTAATTTTGTAACAATCATAACCTTGGCGCCGGCGTTATCTGCTTCGATCGCTGCAGAAGAACCTGCCCCGCCACCACCGATAATCAAAACGTCTGTTTC
>JAZQBQ010000046.1:0-12843 GCA_045545755.1 Congzhengia sp.
GGTCCTACAAATGTGTACTTTTCCGAAAAGGTCTCTGAACAAGGTTGAAACTCAGGAGATGTATAGACAATAGTATGTGTGTTATCGTCATTGCTAATAATATCAAGAATATTATTTACGGGATACTCCTTATCCTTTAGCCGTTTGACTTGTTTAGTTGTTTTTGGCATTGCAAAGAGCATCTTAAACAAATCTCCGATACCTTGTTTCATAATTTTAGCCGAGTGTTGATTAAAGGCAAAAGTTGTTGTTGAAGAAACAAAAGGAATGCCAAGTTTCAGTGCAACCGCTTTTCCCCATAGTGCCATGGAATCTGCCACGATACAATCAGGCTTAAGCTCTGCCATCTCTTTACAAACCTTGTCATCAAGAGCCAATGTGGTGTCTACCAGTATCTTTGTAGAGAATGCCAGGTCTTTTCCTACACGAGTAGAGTCTTTGTCGCTTAAGTTTTGCTCCGTATCATAATCGTCGCAGGATATAAATGTTGCACCTGCCGACTCGATTTTTTCGCGCATAATGTTGTATGAATAATACCAAACCTGATGTCCGCGAGAAACGAGTTCCCTGACAACGCCCAAGGTTGGGTTAGTGTGTCCGTGTGCAGGAATACAAAAGAAAACTATTTTGCTCATATCTTATTCCTCTATTTCAGAAAAAACTTGTTTAATAGTATCTTGTTGTTTTGCTTTGGGAAGAATTGCAATTCCTCGGTTAGTGTCACCGAGAACCAAAATTTCATCTCCCGGCTGAAAATCAAACATTTCTCTTGCTTCTTTCGGAATAACGAACTGTCCCTTTTCGCCGATTTTGACCATCCATGCATATTTACCTTCGTGTATATTCATATTTGCCTCTCCTTTGTATGATTGGTATGAATAATCATACCATAATTTTATAGGAATGTCAATAGAACGAGAAAATTTTGAGTCAAAACAAAAGATGTGGCCGAAGCCACATCACCGGAATGCTGAAATGTAATTTTACAAGATGAAAAACCTATCACTTCTCAGAGTGATAGGCCTTTACCTTTTCAGCTATTTTTTACTTTTATATAGCAAGTACGAATACACGGTCGGAATAATTACAATCGCAAAAATAATAATCATAAATAAAATTGCAAAATCTAATAGTCCGGCTATTGTCATTACGATACCACCGATAATCCAAAGCTTTCCTGCAAGTTTATGTGTCTTATCCCAATTTTCTTCATCATGCAATGTCCAGGGCAGTTTGATACCAACAGTATAGTTTTGTTTACACTTCGGAAGAATAAAGCCGAGAACTAAAATTATAACTCCTACAAAAACAGGCATAATGTTTTCAACATTTACTTTGTATCCCAATGCATTACCATAGATACAAGCTCCGCATATCAAAGAGCAAGCAGGAACTATGCCTATAACAATAGAAATTATTTTATTATCAATATTTTTTCTTCTTGGATCGGCACTTGTCGCAATGATACATATTAAATTTACAATGGTCAGTATTGCAGGGAGTCCGACAACAGCAAACATTTTACTGCTGTAACCTGTAACATCGCCATTCCAACCAAAACTTGTCGCTATACTCTCCGGAAGTTTGTCCCATACAATAACTCCGAAAATCATCGGCAACAATGTAATTATAGAGGAAATAATTATTTTAAATTTGTTGTGTTTTATCATATAACCACACTCCTATGTCAAATCCAAAACTTTCTCTTTGATTAAATTCGCTGTTTTTATAAATTCCTCATCGCTTTTTCCTGTAGGATCGTCAAGGTCCCAATCGTATCGTTCTTTACAAGGAATGTAGGGACACCTAACATTACATCCCATTGTGATAACAATATCAGGGGCAGTAATATCCGAAATCAGCTTTGAATACTGACCTGACATATCAATGCCGAAATGCTCTTTCATAATCCGCACTGCATCTTGATTTATCCGTGGCTTTGTTTCTGTTCCTGCAGAATAGCAATCGTATTTGTCTGAAAGATACACTTTTCCAAAGGCTTCTGCCATCTGACTTCGGCAAGAATTATGTACGCATATAAATGCTATTTTAGTTTTTGACATGGAAAAGACACCTTTCGTGGGTACATTGATTGTTCAGTTTGGAGCGTGAACACTTGATTTCATCAATCTCCATTTCTATTCCGAGTTTTTCTTTTGTAAATACAACTGCTTCTGTAATTGCAAGATAAGAATCTCTTTTGCAACAGCGTGGACCGCCATTTTTACCGATTACAGTTAGAGCTTGACCTGTCATTTGATTGGAAAGTCCCCAAGCTTCTTTTGCAAGCGGTGTAGACTTTGTTATAATCGACATATACATACCTGTGCTAATGCCTGCACCGCATGCACCCCAAAATCCACAGGCTCCGCCTGGGACCTGTTTTCCTCTTGCATACATTTCGCATAGTGCAGTAGGTAAATCAATATCACTGCCTGCATTTTTGTATGCAGTAAGAAGTGATGCACCCACCATAACATGATGCTCGGGACCGTGCATATGGCAAAAGTCCATTGACATCATTTTTTCTAAAATGCGGGTAGGATTTTTCGATTTTTCATTTAAGCACAAAGCAATAATTTCATCCATTCCGCTTGTGTGGCACTCACTGCAGACATAATGACCGTTCACACATCTTGTTTTGCTGTTTTCTTTTTTATGGCAAATTACACATTCCATCATTGTATCCGTTTCCAAATACTCAAGAGGTGCTTTGCAAATTAAACATTCTTCATTCATTTTTATATCACCATATTATCGTTTAGGCTGCTAAAGCCCTACTGTTTCTTTGTTTCTGTACTCGTGCTTTTCATAATAGGCGATCAGGGTTCAGCCATCATCACGAAGAGCGACCATATACACATCTTTATTTTCCTCGTTATTGCGATAGGTATATATGATGTTCTTTTCCTTGCTTTTACCAAACCAGAAAACTACTTTGTCTATCATTTCATTGGCTTTTGGCGGATGGCAGTCTTTAATACTTGCGCCCGTCAAATCCTTATGATAACGCTTTTGTGCTGCCGGATTCATATATACAATTATATCATCCATATCGCAAACAACTACAGGGGCTGTGTCTTGGTCTAATATGCTTTTAAATAGTTTATATAATTTTATTTTCAAACCTCACCAATTGCTATTGTGTTGTTATTATACTATATTTCCGTTGAATTTTCAAGAACGCCGAAACACTTCATAGGGGTTTCTAACATTTTTCTAACAGAACCTGTTAGAAAAGAGGGTAAAAGTGGCAATACCAAATTTTTGAGCGCTAGTTGTGGCTTTGAAGGATTTTAACCCCTCAAAGCAGTGCATACGAGCATAGCGAGTATCAAGGTTCTCGGGACTCAACCGCAATCTTTGATTGCGTTGTTGGGTCGGGTTCTTCTTTTACGCCGTTTTTATTTTACTATAATATCTTCTTGATTTCGTTAACCTATATGACTTAGAAAAACTCTTATAAAATTGTGATTTACTTATTGCAACTGCCCATATAAACAATGAAAAAGCGGGTGGGAGACGACACAATCGAAACACATCGACTGCGAAGCATTAAGAATGTAGGTTTTAAGTGTTGTGTTATGGTATGATGGAATGCTCCACGTGTCGTCTCATATACTGCTATTTTGCTAAGCAGTATATATGACATCGTATCACGTATTAAATAAAAAACAATATTTAAACAGAAAAGTTTATGCAAAAACAAAAAACTCGCAAAAAATCTTGAAAAACCTAAAGTTTGCCTTAAATCAAAAGAGTTTTTGGTGGCGTGTTGTGTAAATGCCGAGAGGTGAGTTACTGCAGCTCGCTGATGAATATTTTTATTTCGCTTTTTCAAAAATAAGTGAAAAAAATCGGGAAAACCTAAGAAAATTTGCAATAAAATGAAATTTATCTCTTGAAAAATTTCAAAACCTGTTATATAATACTTTATATTATATAATATTTAAAATTTAGGAGGCATATTATGAAAAAGATTTTTTCTATTCTTTTGGTTGCAGTTTTAGCAATCTCATTGGTGGCTTGCGGCGGTACAACAGGCAGTAGGATGACAATGGGCACAGGTGGTACATCAGGCACATACTACGGTTACGGCGGAGTTTTAGGTCAGTACATCAAAAACAATGCTGGTATTTCAGTAACAGTAGTTTCAACAGACGGCTCTAAGGCAAACATTCAGGGTATTGACGCAGGCGACTACCAGTTAGGTACAGTTCAGTCAGACGTTATGTCTTATGCTTGGGACGGCACACGTGCTTTTGAAGAAGACGGTAAGGTTGATACATTCCGTACAGTAGCAGGTCTTTATGCTGAAGCGGTTCAGTTGGTGACAATGGACCCCGAAATCAAGTCTGTAAAAGACTTAAAGGGCAAGTCAGTTTCAATCGGTGCTCCCGGTTCAGGCGTTTACTTTAATGCTATCGACATTTTAACAGCTGCAGGCTTAACAGAAGCAGATATCAATGCACAGTATCAGTCATTTGCTGACAGCGCAGACGCATTAAAAGACGGAAAAATCGACGCAGCATTTATCGTTGCTGGTCCTCCCACACCTGCTATCACTGAGCTTTGCACAACAAACGATGCTTACTTAGTACCTATCGATGGTGAAGTTGCTGAAAAGCTTATGGCAGATTGCCCCTTCTATACATTATACACAATTCCTGCAGGTACATATGAAGGCCAGACAGAAGACGTTACAACAGTAACAGTTAAGGCTACATTAATCGTAAGTGCAGATGCATCAGAAGACGATGTATATAAGCTCACAGCAGCAATCTTTGACAACATTGATGCAATTACCGCTGAAAATGCAAAGGGTGCAGAGTTAAGCTTAGAAAATGCAACAGAAGGTCTTATAGTTCCTTTCCACGCAGGTGCAGCTAAGTACTTTGCTGAAAAAGGTATCACAGTAACAGTGCAGTAAATTAGTTCTAGTAACAGGCTGCGACGAGTTTTCGCCGCAGCCTGATTTAATGTAAAAGGGAGGAAAAAAGATGTTATTCGGTAAGAAGAAAGCACCCGAAACAACAGAGCCTATGGATTTAGAGGCGGTTATGAAAAAATACGACCGTGAATCCAATACAAGGGTCTGGGAGGGAATACCAAAAATCGTGGTATACTCCGTTTTGGCGGCTTTTTCTTTGTTTTGTTTGTATGTAACGTTGTTTGCCAGCTGGTTGGAAGAGCTTCGTCTTACCACGTTTGTGGCGTTTATTATGTTTATAGGCTATCTTATGTACCCTGCAAAAAAAGGCAAGCAGCGCGTAAATTATATGCCCTGGTATGATGTAGTTTTGATGATTTTGGGTACAGGTGCGTTTCTTTACTACGCATTTAATGCAGAGTCTATCATCCAGCAGGGCAGTAAGTTTGAGTTTTACCAGATAATGATAGGTGTAGTGGGCGTCTTGACACTTGTTGAGCTTTGCCGCAGAAGCGTTGGTCTGCCTATTATAATTGTTGCGAGCTGTTTTATAGTGTACGCATTAATCTGGGGACTTTCAAATCCCACCTTTATGGGAAAATTAAACTATATAATCCGTTATCTTTTCTACGGAAAAGAGGGTGTTTTATCAACACCTATTAACGTATGTTCAAAGTTTATCGTAGTGTTTATTATATTTGGTGCTTTTTTGGAGCGTACAGGTATTGCGGAATTCTTTATAAAAATTGCCAATGCGGTTGTAGGCAGATTTTCAGGTGGTCCTGCCAAGGTTGCGGTTATTGCTAGTGCTTTGATGGGTATGGTTTCAGGCTCATCTGTTGCCAATACAGTAGGCTCAGGCTCAGTAACCATTCCTCTTATGAAAAAGACAGGCTACAAGTCTGAATTTGCAGCAGCAACAGAAGCCTCAGCTTCAACAGGCGGTCAGATTATGCCTCCCATTATGGGTGCTGCAGCATTTTTGATGGCTGACTACATCGGTATGCCTTACAGCAATATTGTAGTAAAGGCGATTTTGCCTGCTATTCTTTACTTTGCAGGTATATTTATAGCAGTTCATTTAGAGGCAAAAAAAGAGGGTCTTCGCGGTTTAACACGGGAGGAACTCCCCAGAGTGTTACCTCTTTTAAAAAGGTCTTACCTTTTACTGCCTTTGATTATTCTTATCTATTTGGTAAGCACAAGCACGCGTTCTATTCAGTACGCAGCTGCTATCGCTATTGTGGTTGCGATTGTTGTGAGCTTGTTTAATAAAGAAAGCCGTATCACACCCAAACGTATCTGGGAAGCACTTGCTGCCGGTGGTCAGGGTATGATTACTGTAGCTGCAGCCTGTGGTGTTGCAGGTGTTATTGCAGGTACTATCACAATGACAGGGTTAGCCAATATGATGATTAACGGTATCGTAACTTTGGCTGGCAATCAGGTAATTGTAGCGCTGTTCCTTACTATGATTTGCTGTATTGTTCTTGGTATGGGTGTTCCAACCACAGCAAACTACTGTATTATGGCAGCGACCTGTGCACCTATTTTAACCCGTATGGGCGTGCCACTTGTAGCAGCACATTTCTTTGTGTTCTACTTTGGTATAGTGGCAGACCTTACACCTCCTGTAGCGTTGGCGGCGTATGCCGGTTCTGCTATTGCACAGGCTAATCCTATGAAATCGGCAATTACTGCCACAAAGCTTGCAATCGGTGCTTTTATCGTGCCTTACGTATTTGCACTAAATCCCCAGATGCTCTTTGTTGACACAACAGCATGGGAAGTTATACAGATTTGTATTACATCTTTATTTGGTATTTACGGCGTTTCTGCGGCTTTAGAAGGCTACTTACTGCACGGTATGAAATGGTACGAAAGAATACTTGCTGCTGCCGGCGGACTTATGCTGATTATCCCCGGACTCATAACAGACATTGTGGGCGTAGGACTGGTTGTAATAGTTTTAGCAGTTCAGTTATTAACGAAAAAGAAAGAAAAACTCATAAATGCTTAAAGATAAAAGGCAACCCAACGGGTTGCCTTTTTTGCAACAAACATTTAAGTTGTAATAAAAAATGAAATGTGATATACTATAAGAATAAATACAAAAAAGGAGAAGGTTATGTCAGCGGTAAAAAGTGCAACAGATTCAAATTTTGAAAAAATGACCACGTGGCCCATACCTAAGCTGGTTATTACACTTGGCATACCTACAACCATCAGTATGCTGGTTACCAACATTTACAATATGGCTGACACCTTTTTTGTAAGCGAGCTCGGCAACAGCGCCAGCGGAGCGGTTGGTGTAGTTTTTGGACTTATGGCGATTATTCAGGCGTTTGGCTTTATGTTTGGTCACGGCGCAGGCAGTATAATCGCAAGAAAGCTGGGGGAACGTGATGTTCACAGCGCAGGAGTTTTTGCGACCTTGAGCATTACCGCCTGCCTTACGGTAGGTACGCTTATTGGCATACTCGGCCTTATATTTATAGACCCTTTGATGAAGCTTTTGGGCAGCACAGACACCATACTTCCTTATGCTAAAGGGTACGGAGTGTATATTTTGATTTCTGCCCCTGTTATGATGACAAGCTTTGCGCTTAATAACATTTTAAGATACGAGGGCAAGGCGTTTTTTGCTATGATAGGTCTTACCATCGGCGGTGTTTTAAATGTTATCTGCGACCCGATTTTAATTTTCTATTTTGATATGGGAATAGCGGGCGCGGGTCTTTCTACCGCTATATCCCAGCTTGTAGGCTTTTGTATTTTGCTCTCTATGTTTTTGCGTGGCAAAACCCAGAGCAAGCTGAAACTTTCGTCACTAAAAGAAAATCCCAGGGGCATATTTTTGATTATGGCGACAGGCTTTCCTAGTCTTTGCCGTCAGGGGTTAAGCAGTATTGCCACTATGATATTAAATAACTTAGCAGGCGTATACGGAGACGCAGCCGTTGCGGCAATGTCTATTGTAAACAGAATTTCATTCTTTATCTTTGCAGTAGGCTTGGGAATTGGTCAGGGCTTTCAGCCTGTGGCGTCCTTTAACTACGGAGCAAAGCTTTACTCCCGTGTAAAAAAAGCTTTTTACTTTACTTTAGGGGCAGGGGAGGTGCTGCTGGGCGTAGCGACACTTGTGTGTATTTTGATATCGGGACATTTGATAGGAATTTTCCGTGATGACCCCACGGTTATAGAAATAGGCACGCTGGCACTTCGTTTTCAGCTTGTGGCACTGTTTTTTCACCCGCTGGTAATTTGCTCAAATATGCTCTTCCAGAGCATTGGCGAAAACAAAAAGGCGACCTTTTTATCAATGCTCAGAAGCGGAATATTATTTATTCCTGCAATATTAATTATGACATACTTTTTCGAACTTTTTGGCGTGCAGACAGCCCAATCTGTGGCAGACGCGTTGGCGTTTTTTATAACGCTGCCGCTGGTTGTAAGCTTTTTGAAAAAACTGCCAAAAGATGAAAAAGAGTAAAGGAGGGTGCAGAATGAACGAAGTACTAAAAGCTCTTACCGAAAGAAGAAGTGTAAAAAAATACAAGGACACTCCCGTACCAAAGGAGTTAATAGAAAAAATCGTGACGGCAGGAACATACGCTCCCAGCGGAATGAATAAGCAGGCGGCAATCATACTGGCTATTACAAACAAGGAAAAGCGTGACTGGCTGGAGAAGTGCGTTGCAAAAGCGAGGGGTACAGAGGGCGCTCAGGTGTTTTACGGTGCACCTGCAGTTTTGGTTGTGCTGTATGACAAAAGCGTACACACAGGAATTTATGACGGCACACTTGTTATGCAGAATTTGATGCTGGCTGCACACTCGCAAGGTTTAGGTAGCTGCTGGATACACAGAGCAAAGGAAGTTTTTGAAACTGATGAGGGCAAAGCTTTCTTGAAGGAATTGGGCATAGTGGGGGAGTATGAGGGCGTAGGAAACTGTATCGTAGGCTATGCCGATGAGGAAAGGGAAGCAAAACCCAGAAAAGAAAATTATGTGTATTATGTAGATTAAAACAAAAAGGCCTTTCCGTTGCGGAAAGGCTTTTTTGATACTAATCGCCGAATTTCTTTTTTATCTCTTCGTTGATTTTAGCGTGCATAACGGGAATCTGTATCATATCCTCTTCGAGGATGACTTCTGTAGCTATGTCCGGTCTGTCATAGCACTGAGGAAAATTAACCAGCCATGTTCCGTCAATGCTCTCGGGGGCACAAATCCACCCTTGCATACCCTTGTGTATACCTGCTCTTGCATATTCTTCTTTTTCTACGATTATTTCAATGCAATCCATTTCCTGCAGTCCGTCGCCCGCTATAAATTCGCCGAATTTTCTTCTGATTTCTTCGTTTATTTTAGGGTTTATATCGTCAGGTAGAAGCTTTAAATCGCTTGCGTCAATAGGTAGTCTTATTTCTTTTGATTTGCTTGTACAATGTGGAAAACTGACACACCAATGGTCAAATCCATTCATACGATATTCTATTTTTCCCTGCATACCCTTGTGAACACCTTCTGTTGCGTATTTTTCACTTTCAACGATTACTTCAACACGATCTGCTATTTTCATATTATTTACCTCCGTATGGTGTGTTTAATTGGATATGACCGTATGGGAGCACCATCCAACCGGTTACAAAAGATACAGTATCACTTTTATCTTTTCTTGGAATTTCTACACGGATGCTTATTCTTTGACCGTACTTATTTAATACTCCCAATGTGTAGTCTCCGTTTATGTACTTTTCCAGACATTGTTCCTTTATTGTATTTTTGAGCCAATCTGCATCGTCTATGGTATATCCCCAGCTTTCAAACATTTGTTGTTTGTTATGTTCATACGCGTTGTTGCGATTGAACAAATATGGATCAAACTTACTAAATTCACTACTTGCCGTTGCTAAATTAGCCACATATGTGTAATTAATAGGTTTTGTGATGCAATGACAAAAGAAATGCTGAGGAAGTTTTGGTTTTTTATTTTCTAAAAACCAACACTTATGAAGTTTTAAGCATGTTCGCAGTGAGTTTTTCCCATTTGAATATGTATCCATTCTACCCACCTTGTATCTGTTGTTTTTGCTGCCTTTTTCAAGGCTGTCATAAATTCTTTTATTTTTTTCACCTTGTCTCCTTTCTATTATGACAGGTGAACTCGAGTTCGGGTTAATTTTATTATGTTTTTGTTCGATTGTCAATAAGACAAGTTAATGATTGCAGTGTTTTGCACATTATTTTAAAATTAAGGGACTGTAGCATTTGCTACAGTCCCTTAGCTTATCTTGTAGGTACAGGATATTCGTCAATTTCGTATGCATATATTTCCCAATCTGCCGCATCTATAAAGCACATTTTTAGAATTTCGTCGTCATCTTCGTCTATGCGCACAAGCTTAATTTCTCCGTCAGCGTAGTATTTTGCGATATTTTTAACTCTTTCGGCAAAAATCTTATCCTCAGGGTATTTCGTACCTGTCATAAAGACAGAGCAACCCCTGCCGATAGCATAGTCAATCTCCCTGTCCAAATGCTTGATTAAATCTTTTTCGCTCTCATGTTCGTGAAAATTCATAAAACAACACGTCATTGCAAATCTCCTTAATTATAATATTTGATTTGCACATTTAATAATCTCCGGAAATTAAAAAAGGTGCGCAGCCGAAGCCACGCACCATAAAAACGTGACCTCGATTTTGCAGCTACCAATCTCTTCTCAAAAAGGGATGATAAATCAGAGGTACGCTTTTTACACAGCGTAACCCTTTTTGAGAAAAATATTAAATTGGTAACTGCAAAACCAATATACCACAAAATATAATAAAAATCAACATTGTTTTTAAAATGTGACAAATGTTTCAGTAGGCATCTTTTTTAATTTGTAACGAAAATGAAATTGCAATGGGAAAAAAAGTGTGCTACAATTAAAATATGATACTATTATAAACGTGGAGGTGTCTATTTTGGATTTTATACAGAACAGCTTGTTTCCGTTTTTGCGGACAATCAGAATTACAGACGTTATAGACATACTAATTGTGGCAGTTGTAATCTACTATATTATAAAGCATTTCCGCAAAACACGTGCGGCGCAGCTTATTAAAGGTATTGCGACTATTTTTGTGGTTACATACCTTGCTGAGTGGCTCCACTTAAACGTTATCAGCTACGTTTTGGGAAATGTAATCCAGATAGGATTTATAGCATTAGTCATCATCTTCCAGCCTGAGTTAAGACGAGCGCTGGAGCACGTTGGCAGGAGCAAATTCGGCACCTGGTTCATTGAGGAGAAGTCAGACCATCAGGATTTAGTAGCCGAGGTAGTAAGAGCTGCTGAAAGTATGTCAAAGACCAACACAGGCGCCCTGATTGTATTTGAAAAAGATGTTTCCTTAGACGATTTATTAACAGGCGGCACGCCTATTAACGCAGACGTTACTAGCGAGCTTTTGGAAAATATTTTTGTTCACAACACACCTCTGCACGACGGTGCAGTAATCATACGCAACAGAAAAATCTATAAAGCAGCTTGTGTTTTGCCCTTGTCGGCGAACAGGGACCTGAGCAAAGAGTGCGGCACACGTCACAGAGCAGCATTGGGAATATCCGAGCAGTCTGACTGTGTGAGTCTTGTTGTTTCGGAAGAAACAGGCAAGATTTCTGTTATGAATAAGGGCAATATGATAAGAAACCTGTCAATTTCATCACTTTCGGAGCTATTATCAAAGGCCTTAGAGCCCAATGACGATGTTCCTGAAAATGTGAAGAAAAACATTGACATTTTAAAACACTACACAGAAAAGCTCAAGAAAAAGAATGAAGAAAATTAACAGATTGGAGGAAGTAAAATGAAAAAAGACCTTTCAACAAAGCTTATCTCACTTCTGTTTGCTATATTTATGTGGTTTTATATCATTCAGGTACAGAGCCCGGAAATCGAAAGAACGATAAAGTCCGTTCCTGTTCAGTTTACCAAGGCCCAGCTTGAGGGAAAAAACCTTATGCTTGTAAATGACAAGGAAGTAACAGTCAATGTAAAGGTAAGAGGTCAGCGCCGTTACATTATGGGTATTAACAAGTCCGATATTACAGTAATGGCAGACGTGAGCTCCATTGATACAACAGGCACACACAGGGTGTTTCCCAGCGTTGTTATGCCTTACGGAAATATTGAGATAGTGGAGCAGAACCCCTCTGCTATAAACGTGACAGTTGACGAAATCGTAAGCGAAGAAAAAGAGGTGCGTATCGTAACCTCAGGCAATCCCAGAAACGGTTACGCCGTGGGAGATATAAAGGCTGCACCCGAAAAAGTAACCATAAAGGGAGCAAAATCCATTATCAGCGGTATAGCATATGTTGCGGCAACAGTTGACGTTTCTGGCAAAAACGAGGATATTTCAACAGTCGAGCCTCTGTATCTGGTTGGTACATCGGACACGGAAATCAATACCCCTTACGTTACAATTAATAAGGAAAGTGCAGATGTTCACTGTGCAATCCTTAAGAAAAAGACCCTTGAAATTGATGTGAAATTTGCTGACGGAATAAACACAGCCAACGAGTGGTATACCCTGGACGCAAACTCTGTTAAGGCTGTAGAGCTTGCGGGCACAGCTGCTGCAATTGATGCGTTAGAAAAGATTGAAACAAAGACAGTTTACAAATATATGCTAAAAGAATCCGGCGAGGTTGAGGTAGAGTTATCTCTGCCAGAGGGAGTTAAGTCGTTAGACGGAAACACAGTCACACTCAAGCTTAAGAGGGTTACTAAGGAAGAGTAATTGTAAAAGTTGCACAAAAGAATGGCAGTAATTTTATTATTTTTGTATAGTTGGCGAATTGAAATTTGCCGAAAAAAGTAGTATTATATAACCATACCACAACTAACACAACACGAACT